>NZ_JAMYOZ010000041.1:0-40016 GCF_040320095.1 Mesorhizobium sp. M0800 | reverse complement strand
CGGATGCGTAATATGTGTTTAAGACACTGCTTAAACAAAAAGTCGATCCATCCAATCCGGCCGCGGTTTGTTATTGGCGGCAGGTTCCCCGCAGCGGGCCTTCCTAAAATCACAATCTTTTTTCGTATGGCACGATGCATTGATTCAAAATGTTTAGAGCGTCGTTTGCGCGTCCAAAGGGACGCGCGGCGCTCTAAGGGAGACCCCCATGACAGATGCAGCCAAGATTCGCGAACGTATGGAAGTGATCGGTGCCGACGGCGTCCATGTCGGTACCGTCGACAAGGTTGACGGAGATCGCATAAAGCTGACCAAGCGCGACAGCGGCGAGGGCGCTCACAGGGGCCATCACCACTTCATTCCTCTCAGCCTTGTCGCCGAGGTCGAGGGCCAGAAGGTGCGGCTGTCGGCAAACTCGGATGTTGCGGTCACGTTCGAGGAAGAAAAATCCGAACCCACCTGATCATAATCCAGTCTGATTACGGCTCACCCGAATGAGCGTTGCGCGTTCAGCGCGACGACCAGACCGGGAACAGATCGCCCTCGGCCGGCGTCGCGGCAAAGACGCCGCGGCTGATGGCGCGCGCCATCGTGGCGCCGGCCGCGGCATAGAGATCGATTGCATCGTCGGGCTCAAGCTCGATGCCGCTCTTGCCCGTTGCCAGCGCGAAGACCAGATCGCCGTCGGCGGGCGTATGCGTCGGCCAAATGGCACGGACAAAGCCGTCATGCGCCGATATCGCCAGGCGTTTGGCGGCGGCCTTCGTGAGTACCGCATCGGTGGCGATCACGGCGATGGTCGTGTTGGCGCCGGTTTCCGCCTGCTCTGCCGCATGCTTGTCACGGAACTTCAGCAGGACCTTTCTGGCATCGTCAGGCATCGGGTGGGGATAGCCTAACCCGCCGAACTCGTCGCCGATCTCGAACGGTGCCGCCCAGAAATGGCGGGTCCCGGCGACCGTCACCGAGCCGGTCGGGTTGACGGCGGCAAGCGCGCCGATGGTGACGCCGCTGTCCAGCACCGTCGAGGCCGAGCCGAGCCCGCCCTTCAGGCCGGAGCTCAGCGCGCCGGCACCCGCGCCGGCGGTGCCGAGCGCAAAGTCGATCGCGGCGGCTTGCGCGGCTTCGTAGCCGAGGTCGCGGTAAGGCGGATACCGGCCCCAATCCTTGTCGCCGCCATTGCGCAGATCGAACAGGATCGCCGCCGGCACGATCGGCACGCGAAAGCCGCCGACCTCGACGCCGATGCCCCTTTCACGCAATGCCGCCTGCACCCCCGACGCGGCGTCGAGGCCAAAAGCCGACCCGCCCGAAAGCACCACGGCATGGATGGCGTGGATCGAATTGTGCGGCTCGAGCAGGTCGGTTTCGCGGGTGCCCGGCGCACCGCCCAGGATTTGCACGCCGGCCACGGCCGGTTCGTCGCAGATGACGGTGGTCACACCGGATTTCAGCTTGGCATTCGCCGCATTGCCGACACGCAGGCCGGCGACGTCCGTGATGAGATTGCGCGGACCCGTATGGAACATCCCTGTGCTGGACATCATTGGCTCTCCGCCGGCACGAAACGGCCGCCGTCGAAACGGTAGGCTCGATAAGGATTTTGCGTCAGGTCACCTTTTTCGTCAAAGCGGATCGGTCCGATCGCCGTGGTGAAGTCATGCGCGGTCAGCACGTTGGCTAGCCTCTCGCCGGAGCTTTGCGGCAATGCTGAAGCCGCCTTGGCGATCTCGACCGCGGCATAGGCGGGAAGCGTGTAACCTTCCGGCACGATGTTTTGTCCGGCAAAGCTCTGCAACACCTTGGGGTCGGCGACATCGGCCCATTCGGGCGGCGCGATCATCAGCGTGCCGACGGCATAAGGCACGTCGCCGAGCGGCGCGCGCAACGCTTCGCCGCCGGCAAACACCATGCCGGTATTTAGCTGGCCAGCATCCCGGCCCATAATGGCGACATCATCGCCGTCGCCGCCGGCAAAGACATGCGTTGCGCCGGCTTTCTTCAGCCGGCCGATCAGGCCGATCTGGTTGTCGAGCTGCGGCCGGAACGTGTCGACGAACACCGGTTTCAGCGCCGCCTGCTCGGCCGCTGCCCGAAACGTCTCGGCCATTTCGCGGCCATAGATCGTGCCATCGTCGACGATGGCGAACAGCTCCTTCTGCCATAGGTGGGTGAGGATGGCGGCAACGGCATTGCGCTCGTCGTCACCGCGCGGCCCGAGACGATAGATCGGCCATCCGGTCTTGGCGCGCCGGTCGGTCAGGCTTTCCGTGCGAACGCCGACGGTGATCACCGGTATGCCGGCATCCTTGAGGATCGGCAGAGCCGCCTCGATTGCGTCGGTGCACAAAAACCCGATGACGACGTTGACCTTGGCCGCGGTGAACTCCCGCGCGGCGGCGGCGCCACCGTCGGCCGTGCAGGCGTCATCGATCGTCTTGATTTCGGCATCGTTCGCTTCAGCCGCCATTGTCGCGCCGGCCTCGATCTGTTTGCCGAGGATCGCCGACGGCCCCGACAAAGGTGCCGCGACGCCGACCAGCAGCGTCTCGGCATTTGCACTGCAGGCGACCGAGAGCCAGGCCAGCACCGCTATCGTGGTTGTCCAAGGTCGCATGCGAGCGAAGAATTCCTCCACGCCGGTCGCGTGGTTGCCGGCGCCAATGCCGTCAAGACCTAAAGGCTGGCCAGCTTTGGCGCAACACGCGAATTCGGGATATAGGTCAAGCACTTCGCTTGTGGCCTGCAATATCCCCCCATATATAACGGTTGGTTCTGACTAGTGGAAAATCATCGGTGCTGAAGAAGAATGACATCGGGCCGCAGGCCTACCGCGACGCGATGGCCCATTTTGCTGGCCATGTGCATGTAGTCACCACCGATGGCCCTGCCGGCAGGCGCGGCGCGACGGTGATCGCGGCCTGCTCGGTGTCGGACACGCCGCCAACCATCCTGGTTTGCCTCAATCGTGAAAATCCCAAGAACGAGCCGTTCGTGGAAAACGGCAAATTTGCCCTGAACACGCTGGCTTCGGATCAGGAGCCGCTGTCGATCGCCTTTTCCGGCATTACCGGCCTGCCGGTCGAGGAGCGTTTCGCGTTGGCCGAATGGGATATGATCTCGACCGGTGCGCCGACGCTGAAGGGCGCGCTCGCCGTCTTCGACTGCGAACTGATCGACTCCAAGGATCTGGCCACCCACCGCGTGCTTTTTGGCAAGGTTACAGGTTTGCGCATCGGCGATAATTTGCGGCCGCTGATCTATCACAATCGCGGCTACCACGCTCTGTAGAGGCTTTCAGATGGCCGCGTCCGCGAAGACAGGATGACCGAGTTGAAAACCGCGTCCGGCGCCGCGGACGATCGACGAGACGCTCGATCTGTTAACCCGTGCGGATTATGTGGCGGACCGGTCGCTGGCGACCGTGCTGTTTTTATGCGTTCGGTCGACCCGCGGCGGTGGATCCAGGCTGGCGCGAAGCGCGTCGCATAACCACATGTCTGCCAGGGAGAAAATCATGGAACACAGTATCTATCTCGATGAGGCCCGCGATCCGCTGATCATTGCGGAGGGCTGGATGAAGGACGGCAAGGATGTCGCCATTGCCACCGTGGTCGAGACCTGGGGCTCGGCGCCGCGCCCGGTCGGCAGCCACCTGGTCATCGATGCGGAAGGCAATTTCCACGGCTCAGTCTCTGGCGGCTGCGTCGAAGGCGCGGTGGTGACCGAGGCGGTCGATGTTATCGATAGCGGCACAGCCAAAATGCTCGAATTCGGCGTCGCAGACGAGACCGCCTGGCAAGTCGGCCTGTCATGCGGCGGCCGCATCAAGGTCTATGTAGAAAGATTGGGTTGATCTCGAATGGATCCCTATGCGCTGAAGACACTCAACGCCGAACGCCGCGCCCGCCGCGCGGCAATCCTGGTCACCGATCTCGGCGACGGCCGCGACCGTGTCGTGCGCGAGGGCGACCGGGTAGCCGGCGAACTCGGGGCGGCCATCGCCAAGGCATTTCGCACGGGCAATTCCGGTTCGGTCGAAGCTGAGGGACGGACCTTCTTCCTCAACGCACATCTGCCGCAGCCGCGCTTGGTGGTGATCGGCGCCGTCCACATCAGCCAGGCGCTGGCACCGATGGCCAGGATCGCCGGCTATCCTGTCGAGATCATCGATCCGCGCACGGCCTTTGCCACGCCCGATCGTTTTCCCGATATCGCGCTGCATGCCGAATGGCCAGAGGATGTGCTGACGCGTCAGCCGCTCGATAGCTATACGGCGCTGGCTGCTCTCACCCACGATCCGAAGATCGACGATTTCCCGCTGAAGGCGGCGCTCGACGCCGGCTGCTTTTATGTCGGCGCGCTCGGCAGCCGCAAGACCCACGCCAAACGTGTGGAACGCCTGCTGGCTTCGGGAGCGACCGCCGACCAGATCGCCCGCATTCATGCCCCGATCGGCCTCGACATTGGGGCTGCCAGCCCGGCCGAGATCGCCGTCGCGGTGTTGGCGCAAGCGATCCACGCCTTTCGCTCCCGTGGCCTCGAATCCAAAGGCGCGGTCGCGTGAAATTTGGTCCCGTTGCGATCGATGCGGCCGAAGGGGCAGTGCTTGCGCACGCCACCACGGTCGGAGAGCGCCGCTTCCGCAAGGCGCACAGGCTAAGCGCCGGGGATGTGTCCCTGTTGAAGGCCGCTGGCATTTCCGAGGTCGTAGCGGCGGTGTTGGCGCCCGATGATCTCAGCGAGGACGTCGCCGCCGAAAAGATCGCCGCATCCATGATCCATCGCAACATCGAGGCGAAGCCCGCCGCGACAGGTAGGGTCAACCTCCACGCGCAGGCTGCCGGCATGTTCACCGTCGACGCGGCGATGATCGACGCCATCAACGCCGTCGATCCGACGATCACCATCGCCACGCTCGCGCAGCATGCGCCGGTCGAAAAAGATCAGATGGTAGCAACGGTGAAGATCATCCCATTTGCGGTCGCCTCCGCTTTGGTCGATGCCGTGGCAAGGATCTGCGCCGGCGGCGAGATATTTGCGGTCAACGCCTATCAGCCGGTGCGCGTCGGCGTCATCCAGACGGTGCTGCCCGGCATCAAATCCAGCGTGCTCGACAAGACGCTGCGCGTCACCGAAGCGCGCCTGGCGCGTTCGGGCGGCAGGCTGACGGCGGAGCGTCGAACCCCGCATGAAATTATCCCCCTCGCCGAGGCTGCGGCCTCGCTGATCCGCGACAACGATATGGTGGTTATCTTCGGCGCCTCGGCGATGGCCGATTTCGGCGACGTCGTTCCCGCTGCCATCGAAAAGGCAGGCGGCACTGTCATCCGCGCCGGCATGCCGGTCGATCCCGGCAATCTGCTGGTGCTAGGCACTCTAGGCGGCAAGCGCATCATCGGTGCGCCGGGCTGCGCCCGCAGTCCCAAGGAGAACGGCTTCGACTGGGTGCTTGACCGGCTGATCGCCGGTCTCGACGTGACCGCCAGGGATATTGCCGGCATGGGCGTCGGCGGGCTGTTGATGGAAATTCCGACGCGGCCGCAGCCGCGCGAGCCATTGCCGGCCAAAGCCGAACCAAAGGTCGAGATCGTGCTTCTGGCCGCCGGCCGCTCCAGCCGCATGGGCGGGCCGAACAAGCTCTTGGCGCTCTTCGACGGCAAGCCGCTGGTCCGTCGCACTGCCGAACGCGCGGTCGGTTCGAAAGCCGCGGCCACCATCGTCGTCACTGGCCACCAGCGCGAGCGCGTGCGCGATGCACTGTCTGGCCTCGATGTGACCTTCGCCGACAATTCGGATTTCGGCGAGGGTCTGTCTTCGTCGCTGAAGGCCGGCATCGCCAAGATTTCCGGCGACGCCGCCGGCGCCATGATTGTCCTCGGCGATATGCCCGGCGTCGCCTCGGCCGACCTCGACAGGCTGATCGAGGCGTTCTGCAGGTCCGAAGGCCGATCGGTGGTGCGGGCCTCGCACGATGGGCGGCGCGGCAATCCCGTGCTGCTGCCGCGTTCGCTGTTTGCCGCGATCGCTCACCTCGAAGGCGATACCGGGGCCCGCCATCTGGTCGAGGCCGAAGGGTTCGACGTCATCGACGTCGAGATCGGCGAAGGGGCAGCCGTCGATGTCGACACGCGCGAGGCGCTGGAAAGCGCTGGCGGCGTGCTGCAGGATTGACAAACCGAAGCCGAAAAACGCATGGCTGAGGGATGGCCTTTCGTTCCTGCTTCCGGTTCCGCTTGCCTCCCTCCGGCCTCCCGGCCCTGCTGATCGCGATTCTTTTGTCGCTCACTTGTGCCGGCTACGCCAACGCTCTCGAACTCAAACCCTTCAAGGACGATCTCTTCGCCTATCCGGTCATGCTCTCATCCGAAAACAGCGGCGCCTATACGGTCATCGATTATCGTGAGCTGCGCGATATCAACGCCCGCGACGAAGTGCCTGAGCGCCGGGTGCATGCGCAATACACCGATACCGGTGTGCGCAAGGTGCAGCAGGATTTGTTGCTGAAGACCGATGCCGGCGATGTCCGCCACATCGCCGTCGGCAAGACCGGGGGCGCCAGCATCATCGTGCTCTATCTGCACGGGCAGGGCGGTAGCCGTAAGCAGGGTGCTGACGATTTCACTTTCGGCGGCAATTTCAACCGTATCAAGAACCTGATGGCCGGTAATGGCGGCCTCTATCTGTCGCCGGATTTTTCCGATTTCGGCGACACCGGTGCCGCCCAGATCGCCGCATTGATCGGCCACTATGCCGAACAGTCGCCGCGCGCAAAAATCTTCGTCGCCTGCGGCTCTATGGGCGGCGCGTTGTGCTGGAAGCTGGCAGGCCGCAAGGACTCCGGCGGGCGCATCGACGGGCTGCTGCTGCTCGGCTCGCTGTGGGACGAGAGTTTCTTCTCAAGCTCCGCATTCAAGCGCCGTGTGCCGGTCTTCTTCGGCCAGGGCAGCAAGGACCCGGTGTTTCCAATCGAGAAACAGGAAGCCTTCTTCCGATCGATTCTGGGCAAATCGAAAGCCTACCCGACCCGCTTCGTCCGCTTCGAGACCGGCACGCATGGCACCCCTATCCGCATGACCGACTGGCGCGGCACGCTCAACTGGATGTTGTCGAAGGTCCCTTAGGGCGCGGTGTTGTAGTCGAGCACGGTCTGCGGGTTGATCTCGCCGTCATAAGAGGCATCGACCTCATACTGCACCAGCGAGAAATTGCCGTGGCGAAACAGGTAGGTGCCGGCCGACGAGGCGTCGCCGACGCCGCGCCACTTGTTCAAGGATGAAATCGTTTTGGTGGCCTCGTCATATTCGGAGTTGACCAACTGGTCGTCGGTCTGGAAGCCGATGATGTTGATGCCCTCGACCTTGCCTTCGCTATTGTTGTTCTCATAGCGAATATCGAGTTCCGGTGACGCGAATTGCAATTGCCGGACGCCCGATACGTCGTCGTAGATGTAATAGATTGCGCTCTCATTGTTGGCGGCCATCGAGCAGAAAAAGCGAAACAGCCGTGTCTCGCGTTCGGGCTCGTTTTCGGCCGCCCCCGCATCCTTGTAGCGGAGCGAGTAGGCGTCCGGCTCTCCTCGCGGATCGCCGCCGGGCATGTCCTTGTCGCATTGGTCGCCATAGGTCGCTGTGAAGGCCTTCTTGGCCTGCTCAAGCGCTGCGTCCTTCTTCGGCGGCGTCGGTCCTTCGCCGCAGCTTGCCGGCACGGCATCCTCGAAATCGGCCTTCGAGGGTTTCAGCGCACCCTTGTCGATGAAGATCGCGCGAAATGGCGGTTCCTGGATCGAAGCGTTGATCTGGCGCAGCGTGTAGCAACCGGCAAAGACATTCTCGCTGCCGTCGTTGGCCGTCGCCCGGATGGCGACGGGGACGCTGTAATAGATGCTGCCGGCAGCACCGTCTTCGGACACACCACCGATTTTGACTTCGACCGTGTCGGTGCCGTCATAGCCTTTGACGAAAGCATCGAAGTCCTTGGCCGGCTTGGTGTCGCCGAAATAGTCCCAGGCGCGCGCGAATTCGTGCCGGCTGATGGCACTATAAAGCGACCGGATGACCGCTTCGGCATTCGACCTGTCGTCGATATAAGGCGCGTCGGCGGCGAGCACCGGTTGGCTGGTAGCGGCAACGGAGAAAAAAGCGGTCGCTGCGAACAAGGCGCGTCTCATCGGGAACCTCCACTCGATGAAAAATCCTATCATATCGATTGCGGCGGCGTGGTGACGCTTGAACAATCGCCTGCGAAAGCGCTACCTCTCGCCCTCGGCAGTCGGGCCGCGTGGAGATTTCTTGTGACCATATCAATGTATGAAGCATCCGTGCCGGTATTTTCGGCGAGGCTGAAGGCACTAGCCAATGTGCTGAACATTGCCGAGCAAAATGCGGCTGACCGCAAGATCGACCCGCAGGTGTATCTCACGGCGAGGCTGGCGCCGGACATGTTCGCCCTGACCAGGCAGGTACAGATTGCCACCGATCACGCCAAGGGCGCGCCGTCGCGGCTTGCCGGGCGCGAGGTGCCAAAATACGAGGACAATGAGGCGAGCTTCGCCGAGCTGCAGGCGCGCATAACCAAGACGCTCGATCTACTCGCCACGTTCTCGGCGGCCGAATTCGATGGTTCAGATGACAGAATGGTCGAACTGAGGCTTGCGGGGCGCGAGGTGTCGATGCCGGGAATGCAGTATCTGCTGCATGCCGCCATGCCCAATTTCTATTTCCACCTGACCACCGCCTATGACATCCTGCGTCACAACGGCGTGCCATTGGGCAAGTCGATTTTCCTCGGATTGCGTTGAGATTCGCTCGGGAGATATCCCGGCCGCGCCGGGATATCTCGCGGTGCACTGTTTAGCGCAGGGACATTTCCCGGGCGATGCGCGGGAAATCGGACTGCTTGACGCCGATATCGGCGCGATCGGCATTGCTCATCGAATGGAGCAGCGCCAGTGCCGCACGATAGCGCAGCTGTTCCCGCGGACGCGGACGGGCGAACATTTCAGTGAAGAATCCCATGATTCAAGCCCCTTATTGAACCTCCACGGCCGTCAATATAGGCAGATCATGACAATTGTGCAGTGCAGCATTCGCATGGCAGCCATGCTGCCCCGATCTTTTTTGACATAATTCGGCTGTTCCGGCGAAACTTCTGCGGTGCTTCGACCGTAGGCCTCAGTGCCGGCACTTGGCCGGTTTTTCCTCGCCATTCCTGGCGAACTTCCGGACTGCATTCACATGCAGTCCGGCTTTTTTGTTAGCCGCAGGGAAAAACTCCGTTCGCCGGCATCCTGGGAAAGTCGCCTGGCCTGCCGTCGGTGGGCTTGGAAGCGGGCGGCGCTTTCCTGTATGCTATTGCTTCCTCCTCGCGCAGCCGCGCAAAATTCCCGCCGGAGAAACTCCATGCACAAACGCCGTCTCGGCCAGACCGATCTTTTCGTGTCGCAAATCTGCCTCGGATCGATGACCTGGGGCCAGCAGAACACCGAGGCGGACGGTCACGCCCAGATGGATCTGGCGTTTGCTCGCGGCGTCAATTTCATCGACACCGCCGAACTCTATCCGATCCCGCCTAAGGCGGAGACACAAGGCCGTACCGAGACATTCATCGGCAATTGGATGAAGGAAAAGCGCAATCGCGACCAGGTGATCATCGCCTCGAAGGTAGTTGGTCGTACCGCCAACACTTGGTTTCGCGGCGACCGCCCGTCTAAGCTGGTGCGCGCCGATATCTTCGACGCTATTGATAAGTCACTCGCCAGGCTCAACACCGATTACATCGACCTATATCAGATCCATTGGCCGGAACGCGACGTGCCGTGGGGCGCCAATCCGAACCGCATCGGCGCCGTACCGCGGCGCTCCGATGCCGCCGGCGTGCTGGAAGGCGAGACGCCGATCGCCGAGACGCTTGCCGTATTTGATGAACTGGTGAAGGCCGGCAAGATCCGCCATTTCGGCCTGTCGAACGAGAATTCCTGGGGCGTCATGCGTTTCATCGCCGAAGCCGACAAGGGCCTCGGCCCGCGCGTCGCCTCGCTGCAGAACGCCTATAATTTCGTCAATCGCACCTTCGAGGTGAACCTTGCCGAAGTCTGCGAGCGCGAGCAGGTGTCGCTGCTTGCCTATTCGCCGCTGGCGCAAGGCTATTTGACCGGCAAATACGATCATGGCGCGCGGCCGCAGGGCTCGCGCTCGCAGTTGTTCAACCGCGGCCAGCGCTACGAGACTCCGAATGCTGCCGAGGTGCAGCTCGAATACAACCGATTGGCGCGCACATTCGGCATGGAGCCGGCGCTGTTTGCCAACGCCTATGTCTCGAACCGGCCCTTGGTCACCTCGAACATCATCGGCGCCACCACCATTTCGCAACTCGAAATGGCGCTCTCTTCCGCCGACGTGGTCTGGACCGAGGAGATGCAGAAAGCCGTTGACGCGATCCACCAGCGCGTCGGCAATCCGTGCCCTTGATGCGTCGGGACGTGGTTGTCCGATCGTCATAAGGAGAGGGGAACAGCCGTGGACTTCCGGATCGACGCGGTGCGCGCGAAATTTCCGGCTTTGTCGCTGACCGACAAGAGCCGCCGGCGCATCTATCTCGACAATCCTGCCGGCACGCAGGTCCCGCAGGCGGTGGCGGACGCAGTATCGCGTTGCTTGCTGACCACCAATGCCAACCTCGGCGGCTTCTTCGAGACCACCGTTGCCGCACAAGATATCGTGGACGAGGCCCATCTGGCGATGGCGGATTTTCTCGGCGCTGCGAGCCCGCAGGAAATCATTATCGGTGCCAACATGACGACATTGACCTACCACATGTCGCGAACGCTCGGCCGCACGATGAAGCCCGGGGACGAGATCATCCTCACCGGCATGGACCATGAGGGCAACGTCTCACCCTGGCTGCAACTGGCCGAAGACCTTGGCCTTGTCGTGCGCTGGCTGCCTTTCGACCAGCAGAGCTGGCAGATCGAGGAGGCGGCGCTCGCCGCGCTGCTTTCCGAGAGGACGCGGCTCGTCGCGCTCAACTACGCCAGCAATCTCACCGGGTCGATCAACCGGGTGAAGGCGTTGACCGGCATCGCCAGGCGGGCTGGTGCGTTGGTCTACGTCGATGCCGTCCAGTTCGCGCCGCATGGCCTGATCGACGTCCAAAACCTCGGCTGCGATTTCCTGATCTGCTCGGCTTACAAGTTCTTCGGCCCTCATATGGGAATTTTGTGGGGCAGGCTGGACGTTATCGATGCGCTTAAGCCGTATAAATGCCGTTGCTCGTCCAATGCCTTGCCGGAGCGCTTCGAGCTCGGCACGCCGCAAATTGAATTGATGGCCGGCCTGTCGGCCGCGGTCGATTATTTTGCCGAGTTGGGCGCGGCAGCCGGCGCGCAAGGATCGCGTCGGCTGAAAATCGCCAAGGCCTTCGAAGTTTCAATCGCTTACGAGAACCCGCTGGCGCAACAGCTGATCGACGGTCTGTCGGATATTGCCGGCCTGACCATCCACGGCATCACCGATCCGAAGCGGATCAATGAGCGTGTGCCGACGGTGTCGTTCACTGTCGAAGGTATCGTGCCGGAGACGATCGTGCGGCAGATGAATGCCGAAAACATCTTCCTGTGGTCCGGCCACAACTACGCCTGGGAGATCGTCCACCAGCTCGGCATTCCGGCCGAGCAGGGGGTGGTGCGCATCGGCATCGCTCATTACAACACTTCAGCCGAAATCGACGAGACGCTGGAGAGCGTGCACCGCGTTGTCGCCATGCTGAGGCAGGAACGATCCTGAGCGGCCCCTCGCGGGCGGATCATCGCTTGTGGGCGCCGCCAAAACCGGTGAGGAAGGCGGTGAGATTGTCGCCGAGCTCGTCGCAAAGATAGCCGCCTTCCTGGACGATGACCGTTGGCAGGCCGAGCCCGGCGATCACCTCGCCAATGCGCGAAAAACCAGGCGTGCTCACCGACAGCCCGCCGAACGGATCGCCTTCGAAGGCATCTAGCCCCAGCGCCACCACAAGCGCATCAGGTGAGAAGGCGTTGATGCGCTGGAACGATGCCTCCAGCGCTTCGAGGAACGCTGCATCGCCGGATTTGCGCGGCAGCGGCAGGTTGAGATTGTAGCCGAGGCCGGCGCCTTCGCCGCGCTCGTCGCCATAGCCCCAGAAAAACGGGTAGAAGCGCACCGGGTCGGCATGCAGCGACACGGTGAGCACGTCCGGCCGGGCATAGAAGATGCCTTGCGTGCCGTTGCCGTGGTGCAGGTCGATATCGAGGATCGCCACCCGCGCCGCCTGCTTGCGCAGAACCTGTGCAGCGACGGCCGAATTGTTGATGAAGCAGAAGCCGCCGGCGACATCGGCAAAGGCGTGATGGCCGGGCGGCCGGCACAGCGCATAGGCGGCCGGCGCTCCCGACATCACCGCCTCGGCGGTTTCAACCGCGCTCCAGGCGCTCCAAAGCGCGCTCTGCCACGTCTCGCCGGAGATCGGGCAGGCGGTGTCGGCCATGTGGTAGCCGGCCTGGCCGACCGCCGAGGCCGGATAGGAGTCGTTCCGCGCGATCGGATGGATATTGGGGATGACCTCGGCCGAGGCGCCCTCGATGCGCTGCCAGCGCGCGAAGATATGCTGGAGAAAATCGAGATATTCCGGCGTATGCACCGCCGCAATCGGGCCGAGCCCGTGATCCCGCGGCCGTTCGATCGTGCAGCCGGCAGCCTTGGTGCCGGCTAACAATCGCTCGACCCGTTCCGGCTTTTCCGGATTGGGCTGCGGCGCGCCGCTTGAGAGGAACGCCTTCGGGTCGTGGCGCTTCTGTTCTTCGGCGTAGAAGGCTTTCATGTTGGCTCCTCCGGTGCATCGGCAAAGGCGAAAAAGGCGTCGCCGACGATCTTCTGCACCTGCTCGTAGCCCGACCAGCCAATGCCTAACCGTTCGTAAAAAGCCTTGGCGGTCTTGTTGTCGGTGTCGACGGACAGCCTGAGATAGACGCCGCCTGCCTTCCGGCACTGCGCCGCCACCCGGCGCAGCAGGCGCTCGCCGATCCTGCGGCCACGAAAACGGTCCTCGACATAGAGGTCCTGCACATAGACGCCGGGCCGTCCCATCCATGTCGAGAAGATCGGAAAATACAGGCAAAGCCCGGCAAATTCGCCACCGACTTCGGCGATCAAGGTCGAGAAGGCAGGCTTTTCGCCAAAGCCATAGGTGCGGAGATCCTGAGCTGTCGAGGTGATCTCCTGATGTGCGCCGACGTGCGCGCCGAGCCGTAGGAGCGCGGCGTGGATGGTTTCGACGTCCTCGACGGTCCCGGGCCGGATGTTGATCTCGGGCAAAGCGACAGTCACTGGAGGTACGATGCCAAGGCACCCCCCTCTGGCCTGCCCTCTTTACCACTACTTGCCATCTCTCCCTCAAGGGGGGAGATCGGATCACCTCCGCGTTCGCCAATCTCCAACGCTGAAAAAGGGGCAGGACGGCGAAGCTGCCAATCTCCCCCCTTGAGGGGGAGATGCCAAGTAGTGGTAAAGAGGGCAGGACAGAGGGGGGTGGACCGGGAGCCAAACATTTCAGATTGCCTTCCCCTCAGAACGCCACGCGGTCGCCGCCCTTGAGCGCCAGCATCTGCCGTGCCTCGGCCGGCGTTGCGACGTCCAGCGACAGCCCTTCGAGCACGCCGCGGATCCGGCGGACCTGGTCGGCACTGGACTTGGCGAGCTGGCGCCCGTCGTAGAGGCTGTCCTCCAGCCCGACGCGGACATTGCCGCCCATCGCCGCCGCAATCGAGATCATCGGCATCTGGTGGCGTCCGGCCGCCAGCACGGAAAACTGGTAGCTGTCGCCGAACAGTTTGTCGGCGATGCGCTTCATGTGGATCAGGTTTTCTGGATCGGCGCCGATACCACCCAATATGCCGAGCACGAATTGGATGAACAATGGTCCCGACACCAGCCCGCGGTCGCGGAAATGCGCAAGCGAATAGAGATGGCCGACATCGTAGCACTCGAATTCGAAACGCGTGCCACAGCCGCGCCCAAGCTTTTCCAGCACCGTCTCCATATCGGCAAAGGTGTTCTTGAAGATCGTGTCACGGGTAGCCTCGAGCAGCTTCGGCTCCCATTCGTGCTGCCATTCGCGCGGCCGCTCGAGCATCGGGAACAGCGCGAAATTCATCGAGCCCATATTGAGCGAGCACATTTCGGGCTCGGCCCTGAGCGGGGCGGCCAACCGCTGGTCGAGCGTCATCAGCGAGGAGCCACCAGTGGTGATGTTGATCACCGCATCGGTCGCCTGCTTGATGCGCGGCAGGAACTGCATGAACACCTCGGGGTCGGCGGTCGGCCGCCCGTCGCTGGGGTCGCGGGCGTGAAGATGCAGGATCGCGGCGCCGGCTTCGGCGGCGGCGATCGCGTCTGCGGCGATCTGGTCCGGCGTCACTGGCAGATGTGGCGACATCGATGGCGTGTGCACCGACCCGGTGACGGCACAGGTGATAATGACTTTGCGCGGTGCCATGGTCGCCTCAACCTTCGACCGGCAGGTCGAGCTCGCTGGCCAGCACCTCGAGCGAGTCGCCGATGATGGATACGATCTCGCCGATCTGCGCGGCGGTGACGATCATCGGCGGGGCGACCATGAAATTGTCGCCGTCGACACCGCCCTTGACCTTGCGTCCGTAGATGATCAGGCCGCGCTCGTAGGCGAGGTCGAGCAGCCGCTGGGTGGCCTTCTTCGCCGGCTCGATCGGCCTCAGCGTTTCTGGGTCGGCGACCATTTCGGCACCGGTGAGCAGGCCCTTGCCGCGGATGTCGGCGATGAACGGAAACCGCTTCGCCAATCCCTTCAGCTCGTCCATCAAAAGCTCGCCCATGACAGCCGCGTTGGCGATCAGGCCGAGCCGGTCCATTTCGCCGAGTACGGCGAGCCCGGCGGCGCAGGCGAGCGGGTTGCCGGCGTAGGTATGGCCGTGCTGGAAGCCGCCCGATGCGAGCAAAGGCTGCACCAGCCGCATCGGTGCCGCCAGCGCGCCGAGCGGCGCGTAGCCAGAGCCCAGCCCCTTCGACAGCGCGACGATGTCGGGCTTGCAGTTCCAGTGGTCGCCGCCGAGGAATTTTCCGGTGCGGCCGGCACCGCTCATCACTTCGTCATGGATGAGCAAGATGCCGTAGCGATCGCAGATCTCGCGGATGCGCGGATAGTAGCTGTCCGGCGCCACCAGTGCTGCCGTGGCAGCGCCGCCGACTGGCTCCATGATGAAGGCGAGCACGCTCTGCGGTCCCTCGGCGAGGATCTTTTCCTCCAGCATGTCGGCGTAGCGGATGCCGCGCTGTTCCATCGAAAGATTGTCGCGGTCGCGCCAGGCGATGGGCGCCGGCACGGTCGGCATCATCTGCATCATCGGCACAAATGTTTCGGACAGCGCATCGTCGCCGGTAACGGCGAGCGCGCCGAGCGTGCCGCCATGATAGGAGGGAAAGCGCGAGATCACCTTCCGACGGCTGGGCTGGCCGGTGGCGACCGCCCATTGCCGCGCCAGCTTGATGCAGGATTCGGTCGCTTCCGAGCCGCCGGAGACAAAGAAGATGCGGTCCATGCCTTCAGGGAGTTTGGCGGCCAGCTGCCGCGCGAGCTCCTCGGCCGGTTCGTTCTCGAAATGCAGGCGGTAGGCGAAGGTGGCGCGGTCCATCTGCCTTTTCATCGCGTCGAGCACGTTGCCATTGGAGTGGCCGATATTGGCAACCATCGGACCGCTCGATCCGTCGATGAAGCGGCGGCCATCCTGCGTCCATATGTAGATGCCTTCGGCGCGGTCGATCAGCGGCCGGCGCACGCTGGATAGATAAAACAGATGCGAGGCTTCGCGAGTTTCCGGGGCAGGAGACTTCAACATGTCATGGCTTTCCAAGATAGCGGTCGAGGACATTTCTGGTGACGCGCTCGACCATCGCATCCTGCCTTAGCAGGCCGGCAACCCATTCGCAGCTTCCGGCGTGAAACACCTCGCCTTTGCCGCGCGGGAAATTGACGATCATGCCGTTGCCGCGTTTGACCTTGTCGAGGTTGGCATCGCTTGCCTCGCCGAACAGCGTCTCGGCGGTGAAGCGTCCGTCCTCGTCGCCGAGAAACTGGTCCTCGAACGCAATGTCGGCGCTTTCCTCGACCTGGCTCGCCATGCCGACGGCCAGCACTTGCAGCCCGTCCGGTGCACCGCTGTCGGGCTTGGGGTAGGGCAGGCCGCCGCGGATCTCGAAATCGAGCCCGTCGACCTCGTAGCCATAGACATGGCTGTCGGCGCCGAGCAGATCGCCATAGTAGATGCCGGTGCCGGCAAACGCCCAATGCTCCGGCCGGTAGACCGGAAAGCCGCGCACGCCGCGCGGCGCGCAGCCGCCCCAGCCGGCATAGACGCCTCTTGTCGCGTTGAGGCCGAAGGTCGCCGCACCCGGCCGGCCGATTTCCGGCGCTTCCCAGGAATTGGTGGCGCGCCTTATATCGCCGCCGCGATAGGCCGGGTCCTCGGCGCGAGCGCGGTATTTGTAGCAGACCTGCCGGCGGCCTTCGTCCTCCAGCCTGGTCTGCCACATGAAATTGCCGGCAAAGCGCGCCGCATGACCGCCGCGCTCGACATAGGTGTCGACCGCATCGCGCATTTCCCAGGTCCAATATTCGTCGTGGCCGACGAAGACGACGCAGTCATAGCCGTCGAGAATGTCGGGCGAAAAATGCAGATCGTGCTGGCTGGCGAGATCGACGGCGTAGCCGGCACGCTCGGCGAAGCGGAAGAAATGGCTGTCGTAGCTTGCCCAGCCGGCTGAGGCGTATTTCTTCGAATGGCCGGTGGCAAAGGCCCATTCCATGTGCGGATAGCGCGGCACGGTTTTCGGCGGCACCGCGACTTCGAGCGGCACGCGCGGCGCATCCTTGGGCAGCACGACGAAGCCGCGGCACCAAGGCCGCTGCGTCGACACCATTCGTGCATATTGGTCCCGGCCTGGCCCGGTGATGCCTTCGTAATGGTTGGAACCGCCCCATGTATTGTAGGCGAGCCAGGTGCCGGTGGCCGCCACCTGCAGCACACGGCCAGGCTTCTTGCCGGGCTGCGGCGCGACGATAAAAAGATGGTGGCAGCGGATCGGCTTGCCGTCCCGGCCATCTGCCGTCAGCGTCACGCGATAGGCGCCGGACGGCCAGTCGTCGCCGATGCGAAACTCGAACGACGCTTGCCAGCCGCAGCCTTCGACCGAACATTGGTCCGGCGTATCTTGCCAGCGCGCCGCGATTCCGGTCCCTTCGAACATTGTCGTTTCCGCGCCGCCGTCGCGGATGATCGCGATGCCGAAACTGGCGGCCGTCGAACTGACATGCAGTGCCACCATGTCGCCAGGACGGTAGGAAAAACGGTCGCTGTAGCACCAGATTTCGCCGCGCCTGCCATCCATACCGGGCCATTCCCAGTAATGGCTGCGCACCGCCTGGCGTCGCTGCTCCGGCGTCAGTCCGAAATCGGGAAACTCGGTCGGCAGATGGTTCATGAACACCGCTAAGGTCGAAGGCCGCCATTTCGGCCATCCGCCGGCCAAGCGTCAATTGGAAACGATCGGGCCAGCCATTGCCGGGGCTGCTCCCTTGGCCTTGCCGGCCAAACAGACTATCTCACAAAGGGCGGCCTTGTCCGCCACGGGAGCCGATATGCTGAGAGTGCAAAAGGTCAGGGTCAACGATATCTACGTGCCGACGGCGCGCAAGAAGACGCTGCATCCCGAGACTGTCCGCCATCTGGCCGAGGACATTCTGGAAAACGGCATGAAGATGCCGATCCAGGTGCGCCATGACGGCAAGCGCCATATCCTGGTCGAAGGGTTGCATCGGCTGGAAGCCGCCAAGTGGCTCGGCGAGACCGAGATCGACGCCTATCTGGTGCAAGCCAAGCGCCACTGAAGCCACTTAATTCCGTCGTTCGAATCTCCTGTCCCGCGGATTTTTTCGCGGACCGTGTCGGCTTGCGTGTTGTCGGTTCGTCCTAGACACGGAAGCCAAATCCGACATGTGAGGAAACATCATGACCACCAAGCTCGACATCGCCCCCAACTCCGATCGCGAGCTGGTTCTCGCCCGCATCATCGATGCGCCGCACGAGAACGTCTATCGCTGCTGGACCGAGCCAAAGCTGTTGACGCAATGGTTCTCGCCGAAGCCGTGGATGACGCCACGCGCCGAAATGGATGTGCGGACCGGTGGCTCCACCCTTGTCGTCATGGCCGATCCCGACGGCAAGGAGTTCCCGAATCCAGGCATCTTCCTCGAAGTCGTACCGGGCAAAAAGCTCGTCTTCACCGATGCCTATACGAAGGCGTGGGAGCCGTCCGAAAAGCCGTTCATGACGGTCGTGCTGACCTTCGAGGACGAGGGCGAGGGCAAGACCCGCTACATTGCCCGCGTCGCGCATTGGTCGGTCGCCGACCGCGAACAGCACGAGAAAATGGGTTTTCACGAGGGCTGGGGCCAGTGCGCCGAACAGCTTGAGGAGGTCGCCAAGCGACTTTGATGCAAACGGGAGAGGGAGACTGATGTCCAGATCGGTATTTTTCGCCATTTTCGCCTCGGCCGCCGCGCTGTTTGCCGCGCCGGGCACCATCAACGCAGAGGAGGCCAAGCCCGCCATGACGACCGCAACCGCAACACTGCCGACGCCGGAAAAATCCGGCCTGCTGCCGATCAACGGCCTGAACTATTATTACGCCGTCTACGGCAAGGGCGAGCCGCTGCTTCTGCTGCATGGCGGTCTCGGCACGACCGACATGTTCGCGCCGATCCTGCCGAAGCTTACCGAAAACCGCACCGTCATCGGGGTCGACCTGCAGGGCCATGGCCGCACCGCGCTCGGCGACCGGCCGCTCAGCCTGGAGGCGATGGGCGACGACATGGCGGCGATCGTCAAGGCGCTCGGCTACGACAAGGTCGACGTGATGGGCTATTCGCTGGGCGGCGGCGTCGCCTTCCGCATGGCCGTCCAGCATCCCCAAACGGTGCGCCGCCTGGTGCTGGTCTCGACCGGCTACGCCGCGGACGGCTTCTATGCCGAGATGCGTGGCCAGCAGGCACAGGTCGGCGCGGCGATGGCCGACATGATGAAGGACACACCGATGTACAAATCCTACGTCGCGGTTGCGCCGCATCCGGAGGATTTTCCGAAACTGCTCGACCAGCTCGGCGCCTATATGCGCAAGGACTACGACTATTCGGCCGACGTGCCGAAGCTGAAAATGCCGGTCATGCTGGTGTTCGGCGACAGCGATATGTACCGGCCCGAGCACGAGATCAAATTCTACCAGATGCTCGGCGGAGGATTGAAGGACGCCGGCTGGATGCGCGAGAACCTGTCGCAGAACCGCCTGGCGATCGTGCCGAACCGCACCCACTACGATGTGTTCTTCGCGCCGGAACTGACAGCTGCCGCGCTGCCGTTCCTCAATGGCCAGACCAAGGTCAAGACCTGGGACGAGGTCGTCAACGAAACGAACTGACACCCAGTCAATTGTCTGCCGGCCGTCTTCCGCGAGATGGCCGGCATTTCGCCCATGGGGCCTTGGCCCGGCGCATCGGCCAATCGTGTATTGGCCGCATCACAGCTATAGATGGCGCCATCAAAGCTTTTCAATTGACGCTGCCACGCCTATCGATAGGTATGCCGCCTATCCTCACAGGGCAGGGACGCGGGTGATGGCAAGATATCAGGGCGGGTGTTTGTGCGGCGCGGTGCGCTACCGCGCCGAGGCGACACCGATCAATGAGCGCGTCTGCCATTGCCGGTTGTGCCAGAAGGCGCTGGGTGCCGCCTTCAACGCGCGCGTGCTGTTCCGCATCGACGATGTGACGATCGAGGGACCGCTGGCGACGGTGAATTCCTCGCCCGATCTCAAGCGCGGCTTTTGCCCGCGCTGCGGCACGACGATGTTTTCCCGGCGCGATTCCGCCGGCATTATCGGCATCACCACCGGCTCGCTCGATGATCCCTCGTTGTTTAGGCCTGAGATGCATATCTGGACTGCCTCGAAGCAGCCCTGGGTGCAGATCGACGACGGCCTGCCGCAGTTTGAAGGCGCGCCACCTCCGGCTTGAGGTGGAATCTGGACAAAATTTAATCCGAAGCGACACGAGATAGCCGGCAAAGCGTCATTGGCGGGCCATCATTGCTGCCTATCTAATGGCGTGCGGGCAGGCAGTCGAGGAGGCGACGGATGAACGACAGCATCAACACCCTGGATGAACTCTTGAGCGATCCGATGGTCAAGCTGGTGATGGAGCGCGACCGCGTGCAACCGGCACAACTTCGCACGCTGCTCGAGGAAAAGGTCCGCCGGGTAGACGATGATGCGCCGGTCAACGATCGCTTTGTACCGCCGGCCCACCTCATGGCCACGACCTGTCACAAGCTGTGGTTGTGCAGCTAGGGTCTTGAAGCGGTCAGCCGGAATTTGCCGACAAATAGCTGTAATGGCTGCGGAAATAGGCAAGCTTGAAGCCGAGGCGTGCATAGTTGCGGTAGGCTGGCCCGTCACGTTCGGCTCGCGGCGCCTCGATATCGGCCACGAACAGTTTTGCACCGGCCGCAAGTCCGTCGCGCACCATCGCTTCGCCGAGCATTGCATCGAGGTCGAAGCTCGGCGCCATGATGCCGGGCACCGGCGCGTCGATGCCGCTCCAGGCCATGCCGTCGGTACCGATGAACATCGAGCGCACCGCCGCCACCGCGCCGTCCCGCCGCAGCATGTAATGATGCCAGCCGCGTCGGCCGGCCAGCGCCAGCAACCACGGTGAGGTCGGCAACCGATATTGGCTGTCGATGAACCCGGCCCATTCCCTTGCCGTTGCCAGCGTCACCCGCTCGACCGAGACATCCTCCGTCGGGAAAAGCGGCTCAGCGGGCAATGGCGTCGCGTCGCGAAAGATGCGCTCCCAGCCGCCCTGACGCTGCAGGCCGCGCGCCTCGAGCCAGCAGCTGAGCGTCGCGGGCTCGGTGTGCGGATTGGTGTAGAACCAGGGCCGCAGAATGCCGGCGTCGCGATAATGCGCCAGAAGCGCGTCGAGCCGGCTCTCGGTGGCCGCGCTCTCGACGCCGAAATTTTTGACACAGTTGAAATGGATGAACGGGATCGTCGTGCAGGTGGTCCAGACGAGATCGCCATCTTCGGCGATGGCAAGGCCTTGCCTTGCGGCAAAGTCTGCCGGGACGGCGCGATAGAGGTCGAGCCACGCATTGACCTCGGCGCGTTCGATGGCGCGACTGAGATCGCCAGATATCTCGTCGATCCCGATGGCGGGCGAGCGTGGCTCCGGCGGGACTACGGGCTGCAATTCTGACAGGGCGGCGGGCTGCATGACGTCCTCCACGTGGTGCCTTACACCGTAAGATTAGTAGAGACTAATCTCATACCGTGCGTTGTCAAGCCGAGGCAGCGACGTGGCCGAACGTTGGAGGGATAGCACACCTCCGCCCGGCCAACGTCCCGCTGCAAAGCCCTAACAATTCGATTCAAACTTTGTTGGTAGTTTCTTGTTAGGAATCCAGCTTGGTTTGTCCGGCGGCGTTGTCCTGCCTTCGGTCTGTTGTGTTTTGCGTACAGGTCCAGATGCGGTTATCAGGCGTCGTCATCTTTTCGATCGCAGCGCTGTGCCTTGCCGGCTGTACGTCGACCTCCGGCGTCGATGCGCTGCAACTGCCGTCCAGCGAGACCACCAGCTCGGTTGTGCGGCCACCCGCGCCGGTGGCATCCGTGGCGAAAACTGATGCTGCGCCCGCTTTTGCCGAACAGGAGCAGGACGAACAGCCGGTCGCGATGGACGTACCCGATCAGGACGTCGAACCGCCGGCCGAGGTGATCGCGCTGATGTCGCCGCCGAAGCGGCTGACACGCGCGGCACCAGCAATGCTTGCCGAACCGGTCACGCGCTATGGTTTTCGCGATGCCAAGCCGATCAATTTCGGCAAGGCATCCTCGCCGAGGCGTCTCGCCGTCCACGGCGTCGACGTTTCGCGCTGGCAGGGCAATGTGAACTGGGGAAAGCTGCGTGCCCAGGGCGCCAACTTCGCCTATATCAAGGCCACCGACGGCGGCGACCATCTCGACCCGATGTTCACCAGAAACTGGCGCAGTGCCGACGCCGCCGGCCTCAAGCGCGGCGCCTATCACTTCTTCTATTGGTGCCGCACCGCCGGCGAGCAGGCCGACTGGTTCATCCGCAACGTGCCGCGGGTCGAGGGTGCGCTGCCGCCGGTGATCGACGTCGAGTGGAACGGCGACTCCAGCTGCAAGCGCCGCCCATCGCGGCAAAAGGTGCTGGAAAAGATGCAGGTGTTCATGGACAGGCTCGAGCGCCATTACGGCCAGCGCCCGATCATCTACACCGCGCCCGACTTCTACCGTGACAATCTCAGGGGCGCCTTCCCCGATTATCCGTTCTGGCTGCGCGCCGTGGCGGCGCACCCGTCAAAGGTCTATCCCGATCGCAAATGGCTGTTCTGGCAGTACTCCGGCTCCGGCCTGTCGCACGGGGTGAGGGGCCGCATCGACCTCAACGTGTTCCATGGCGATGAACGCGCCTGGCGCGACTGGACTGGCGGACGGCAGATGGTGGCCGAGGCGGAATGAGGGCGGTCGCGCCTATTCCAGCTTTGGTGATTTAGCCGAAGCCTCTCCGCGGTCGTCATCCTAGGGCGGAGCAGGAGCGAAGCGACGTCGCGGAGACCCTAGGATCCATGCCGTGATGGTCGCTTAAGAATGCAGCGATGCAGAACGAGTGCCGGTGCCTCCTCTGCTCTGCCGGACATTCGTCGCTCGGAAAGCCAAGCAATGGCTTCCGCTCCTCGCTCCCATCCACGAGATTGGCAGCGCCCTTTCACGACGTCGAAGATTGGCGAAGCCGGTCTCTCTGGGGGAAATGCCCGGCAGGGCGCTGTCCCGCCGGCGTTTCGCACCTTCTGCACTGCCGCGCTGCTCGGAAGGCACGGCATGGATCCTAGGGTCTCCGCGACGTCGCTTCGCTCCTGCTCCGCCCTAGGATGACGACGAGAGGATTGCCCCTCGTCATTCCGTCACTGGCTCATTGAGCATGGCTTCAATGTTGTAGCCATCGGGATCAAGTACAAAACAGGCATAGTAATTCTCTGCATATTCCGGACGCGGGCCGGGTACACCATTGTCTGCGCCACCTGCGTCGAGGGCAGCTCGATAGAACGCGTCAACCGCTGCCCTGCCATTTACCCGGAAAGCGACGTGCACACGGGTCAGCGGTGGTTTGCTGTCCGAATGTTGAATCTCGAACAAGCTGCCGCTGCCGACATCAAAAGCCCAAAACACCCCCTGCTTACCAAAGGAAAGGCGATATCCCAAAGGTCCAAAAGCTCTTTCGTAGAAGAGTTTGCTCGTCTGCAGATCGCTCACTGCAACCGTTATGTGATCAATCATTCCGCACCATCGCGGGACTCTGACACTCGAAGCGGGACGCCGCAACCCTGCAGCACCACATTTTGCCCGGCTCTACGCCTCTACATATTCCGCCAGGCTAACAGCCTTGGGCACATCCAGCCCATCGGCGCGCAAGCCTTCGATATGAAGGCGTATTGCGTCGCGAAATTCGGTTTCCACTTCAGGCACCGTCGCACCGGTGGCGATGCAGCCGGGCAGATCCGGCACATAGGCGGAAAAATTGTTTCCGGCTTTTTCAATCACCGCCCCGTAACGTATGTCATCGTTCCTTCAGACTGAACTGCTTGAGGATGCTGTTCCTAGCGCATCTGTGAATGGTCTATCCCGGCCGCAAATGGCTGTTCTGGCAATATTTCGGCTCCGGCCTGTCGCACGGGGTAAGGGGCCGCATCGACCTCAACGTGTTCCACGGCGACGAGAGGGCTTGGCGCGACTGGGTCGGTGGACGGCAGATGGTGGCGGAGGTGGAGTAGCGCGGCCGGTCGGGTGCCTGGCTTCCACTGTCGGCATCGCGCCGCAGGGTCACGGCATGGATCCTAGGGTCTCCGCAACGTCGCTTCGCTCCTGCTCCGCCCTAGGATGACGAAGGGAAGGATGTTCCCGCCAATTACCGGCTTTGGCGATTGGCCTCCAGGCCCCGTGTCTTCGTCATCCTAGGGCGGAGCGAACGCGAAGCGGAGCGCAGACCCTAGGATCCATGCCGTGCCGTCGAAGCGAAACGCGCGGTGGTAGCTATCAGCCTTGGCTCGGCTGACGGCTCTACGCCTCTATATATTCCGCCAGGCTGACCCCTTTGGGCACATCCAGCCCATCGGCCCGCAGGCCTTCGATATGAAAGCGTATTGCGTCACGAATTTCGGCTTCAACCTCAGGTACCGTCGCAGCGGTGGCGATGCAGCCGGGCAGGTCCGGCACATAAGCGGACAAATTGTTTCCGGCTTTTTCAATCACCACCGCGTAACGCATGTCATCGCTCCTTCAGACCGGACTGCTTGAGGATGCTGTTTCTGGCGCATGTGTCAAAGGTCTATCCCAGCTGCAAATGGCTGTTCTGGCAATATTCCGACTTCGGCCTGTCGCACCGGGTAAGGGCCGCATCGACCTCGCCGCGGTATCGTCTTATCCATCGTCTCTGAGATCAGCCCAATAAAACCCCTTGCCACCGCCCACGACCCAGATTTTCTTCTTGTTTCGCCTGCAAAAGTAACCAACCACATCAAGAAATTTAAATATTTCATCAGCAGCGAAATATTCCGGGGTTTTTTCTCTAACCATTTCCCCCAATAGCGAGACTGCCTCCTCAAAGTCAATAACAAAGGAATGATCTTTATAATGGTTAACGAGTCTATTTGCCGTATCTTGAGGGGTCGCTAATCCACCAAGATTTTTCCCATTTAGGAGACGCTCCGCATACTGCACCGCGCTCTCATTGACTCGTTGATAATACCCCAATACACGGACGGGAACATTTTCGGAGATGTACGTCCCAAGCAACGCTGCCGAATCCGGAAACTTGCACACAAGCTCTGCAATTACATCCAAAGCATTTCCAAGCGACAGAGCTGGCAATTCGTTTATTTGGGGATCTATAGGTCCCAACTCACTCATCATGCCCATGTGAATCTCATCGGCTCCAAGCGCAATCAGCGTTGCAGCTGATTTCGCTCGGCGCGGAACGACCGCAACGAACTTGTTCTTTGCAAGTCTTTTAAGTGCTTTGCTAATGAGGTAGGCGGGTTCAATCCGACCTCCACTGCTATTAACCAAAAGAAGAACATCCTTTTGTTCTCCATCCAAGGTTGCTTCGGCGTAAAGTTTATCTGTATGGTAGCTGGTTATACTGTCAACTTCATCATGTAATATTAGAAATCTATAACTTTGAAGACCATGTTTGACGAGGATCGCAGCTATTTCAGATTCAACGGCCGTGCGAACAGCTTCCAAGTTGTCGGCGGCGAGGCCATCGAGCGCCCTGGTTATATTGTCGGGCTCTGGCTGCTTTGGTTTTGGTTTCATCTCGGCCATAGTTATATCTCAAACAGGGATGTTTTCGGTTTGTTCTTTGGTCTATTTGCGTGCAAGACAATATGCCTTGCACGCATCGATTTAGTTTTTCACAGCTAATTCAGCTACACCCGCTCGTCGCCCCGCAAGTATCGCACTTCTCGCAAGTGCCGTTCCGCACCATCGTGAAGTTATGGCATTCCGAGCATTCGTTGCCGGTGTAGCCCTGCATGAGCGATTGCTGGCGCCGGTTGGCGGCAAGCGCTTTTGCCTCGGCTGCTTCTTTCGCGGCCTCGTCGGTGAACAGCTCCGTCGGGTCGGACGCTTCCGCGTAGATGATGTCCTCGACCAGTTCCCTGGCGCGCTCCTCGTAGTCGCGCTTGTAGGCGATGGCTTCGTCGCTGGCCGGTTTTAGCGTCAGCACGTTGGAGCCGGAGAAGGCGGTCGGGGCGGTACGGACTGGAATTCCGGAGCCCGAACCCGCAAAGCCCTTGGGCTCGGCACTCATGCCCGACACCAGCTTGACCGGCGAGGCACCGCGGGTGAGACCCTTGGAGAAGGGCGTCGCCTTGCCCTCGTTGATGCCGCGACCGAGTGCCGTCTTGTCGAAATCCGACTGGTCGACATGGGCGAGGTCGTGGCGGCCGAGATAGGAGACGGCCAGTTCGCGGAAGACATAGTCGAGGATCGACGTGGCGTTCTTGATGGCGTCATTGCCTTGCACCATGCCAGCCGGCTCGAATTTGGTGAAGGTGAAGGCCTCGACATATTCGTCGAGCGGCACGCCATATTGCAGGCCGAGCGAGATGGCGATGGCGAAGTTGTTCATCATCGCCCGGAAGGCCGCACCTTCCTTGTGCATGTCGATGAAGATCTCGCCGATACGGCCGTCGTCGAACTCGCCGGTCCTGAGATAGACCTTGTGGCCGCCGACGACCGCCTTCTGGGTATAGCCCTTGCGGCGGTTCGGCAGCTTCTCGCGGTCACGGTAGAGACGCTCGACGACGCGCTCGACGATCTTCTCGGTCACCTGCACCGCGCGCTGCGCGGCCGGCGCCGCAATCAGCTGCTCGATGGCTTCGTCCTCGTCGTCTTCGACGTCGGCAAGCAACGAGGCGTTGAGCGGCTGCGACAGCTTCGAGCCGTCGCGATAGAGCGCATTGGCCTTGAGCGCCAGCTTCCACGACAGCATGTAGGCGCCCTTGGCGTCTTCCACCGTTGCGTCGTTCGGCATGTTGATGGTCTTGGAGATGGCGCCGGAGATGAAGGGCTGCGCCGCCGCCATCATCATGATGTGGCTGTTGATCGACAGCGAACGCTTGCCGATCTTGCCGCACGGGCTGGCGCAGTCGAACACTGGCAGGTGTTCGGCCTTCAGGAACGGCGCGCCTTCCAGCGTCATCGCCCCGCAGACATGGATGTTGGCGGCCTCGATGTCCTTCTTCGAGAAGCCCAGCGCCGGCAGCATCTCGAACGAGAAATCGTTGAGCTGCTCATCGGTGAAGCCGAACGTCTCCTTCACCCAGTCGGCGCCCAGCGTCCACTGGTTGAAGACGAACTTGATGTCGAAGGCCGACTTCAATGCCGCATTGAGCGCGGCGATCTTTTCGTCGGTAAAGCCTTTTGCCTTGAGCGAGCCGGGGTTGATGCCCGGCGCCTGGTTGAGATTGCCGTGGCCGACCGCATAGGCCTCGATCTCGGCGATCTGGCTCTCGGAATAGCCGAGCGTGCGCAGCGCTTCGGGCACCGCGCGGTTGATGATCTTGAAGTAGCCGCCGCCGGCCAGCTTCTTGAATTTTACCAGCGCGAAATCGGGCTCGATGCCGGTGGTGTCGCAATCCATCACCAGGCCGATCGTGCCGGTCGGCGCGATCACGGTTGCCTGCGCGTTCCGGTAGCCGTGCTCCTCGCCGAGCTCGATGGCGCGGTCCCAGGCGGCCTTGGCGTGGTCGGCAAGCTCTTGCTGCCTGAGATCCGAGGCGACCAGCGGCACCGGGTTGACGGCAAGCTTCTCGTAGCCGTCCCTTTCGCCATAGGCAGCACGGCGGTGGTTGCGCATGACGCGCAGCATGTTCTGCGCATTGCGGTCATAATCGGGGAAGGCGCCGAGCTCGGCGGCCATTTCAGCCGAAGTGGCATAGGCCGTGCCGGTCATGATCGCGGTGAGTGCGGCGCAGATGGCGCGGCCCTCGTCGGAATCATAGGGAATGCCGGAGGTCATCAGCAGGCCGCCAATATTGGCATAGCCGAGGCCGAGCGTGCGGTACTCGTAGGAAAGCTTGGCGATCTCCTTCGACGGGAACTGCGCCATCATCACCGAAATTTCCAGCACCATGGTCCACAGCCGAACCGTGTGCTCGTAGGCTGATATGTCGATAGTGCCGTCGGCGTTGCGGTAGGGCAAAAGGTTGATCGAGGCCAAATTGCAGGCGGTGTCGTCGAGGAACATGTATTCCGAGCACGGATTGGACGCCCGGATCGCACCGGCCGAGGCGCAGGTGTGCCAGTCATTCATCGTCGTGTTGAAGTGCAGTCCGGGATCGGCCGACGCCCAGGCGGCATAGCCGATCTTTTCCCAGAGATCGCGTGCCTTCAGCGTCTTCAGCACCTTGCCGTCCTTGCGGGCGGTGAGATGCCAGTCGCCGTCCTGCTCGACCGCGCGCAGGAAATCGTCCTTCAGCGACACCGAATTGTTGGAATTCTGGCCGGAAACCGTGAGATAGGCGTCCGAATCCCAGTCGGTGTCGTAGGTCTTGAACGACATCGAGGTGTAGCCCTGCTTTGCAAACTGGATGACGCGGTAGATGTAGTTCTCCGGCACCGCGTCCTTCTTGGCCGCCTTGATCTCGCGCTTCAGCGCGGTGTTGACCGCCGGGTCGAAGCAGTCGTCGCCATTGCCTTCGCAGTTGATGCAGGCCTTCATGATCGCTTCGAGATGCTTCTTGACGATCTTCGAGCCGGTGACCAGCGAGGCGACCTTCTGCTCCTCATTGACCTTCCAGTCGATGAATTCCTCGATATCGGGATGATCGGCGTCGACGATGACCATTTTCGCGGCGCGACGCGTCGTGCCGCCCGACTTGATGGCGCCCGCCGCGCGGTCGCCGATCTTGAGGAAGCTCATCAGCCCCGACGAGCGGCCGCCGCCCGACAGCTTTTCGCCTTCGCCGCGCAGGAAGGAGAAGTTGGAGCCGGTGCCGGAGCCATATTTGAACAGGCGCGCCTCACGCACCCACAAATCCATGATGCCGCCGTCGTTGACGAGGTCGTCCTGCACGCCCTGGATGAAGCAGGCATGCGGCTGCGGGTGCTCGTAGGAAGACTTCGACTTGGTCAGCTTGCCGGTGAACGGGTCGACATAGAAGTGGCCCTGGCTCGGGCCGTCGATGCCATAGGCCCAGTGCAGGCCGGTGTTGAACCATTGCGGCGAGTTCGGCGCGACGCGCTGGGTGGCCAGCATATAGGCGAGCTCGTCGCGGAAGGCGCGCGCGTCTTCCTCCGACTTGAAGTAGCCGCCCTTCCAGCCCCAATAGGTCCAGGTGCCGGCAAGCCGGTCGAAGACCTGGCGGGCGTCGGTCTCGGAACCGTAGCGCTCGGCTTCCGGCAGCTTGGCCAGTTCAGCCTCGTCGGCGACCGAGCGCCACAGGAAGGAGGGGACTTGCGTCTCTTCGACCTTCTTCAGCCGTGCCGGGACGCCAGCCTTGCGGAAATATTTCTGCGCCAGGATATCGGCGGCAACCTGGGAGAACTGCGCCGGCACGTCGATGTTGTCCAAGCGGAACACCACCGAGCCATCCGGATTCTTGATCTCCGAAAGCGCCTTGCGGAATTCGATCTCCGCATAGGCAGATTGTCCTGGCTTGGTGAAACGACGCTCGATGCGCATTGGTCCGGTCCCTTTTGTCTACATATAGCGCTTTTCCCAGAGGATTTCTGCCCTCTTGGCGAAACGCGCATGGCCGCCGTCTGCCGGCGTTCGAAAACCGCCGGCTCTCATCATCACAGTCTCCGCCGCCCTGCCGGTCGAACCTCTTGCGAGGCCGCTGTCCAACGCGCTCACGGACCCTGTCGGTCCCTCAAAACTGAAAACTTTTTGTAACGCCCTCGGTCGAGGGAAATTCACATTATCTAGCGTCGAACCTACCTGCAAACACTAAATATAGTATTAACAGACAATTTATTCAAGTCCGACAATCCTCCCTTTCGCCACCCAAGGCTTCAAAATCCCACGCCTTCGCCGGCCTCGTAAACAGGCGGGAATGCGGCTCAAAAACGCACATATTCCGGGAAAAAGACCGGCCTCGAAACTTTTCCGGTCGCACTCTCAACAGGAGTGCATGGCCTATAAAAGGCGACTCGTTTTGCGGCGTCAAGGATTCGTTTGCGTAGCTTTTATGACCCCAACATCTTGTGTGTCACATATGTGGATAACGGGGATAGAAGCGGAGCGCGGCGAGGGAGGTTCGGCTCGGCGCGACGGTGCTTCGGCCACGGCATTCGCCGCACCTGACCGCGCCTATGCGCGACTGAGACTCAGGAGAACCGATGCGGATCCGCGCAGAAATGGGCGATGATCTGGCTGAGGTCGGGTTCGTTGACCATGCGCACAGCCTCGGCGGCGCTGACCCATTTGCGGCTGCGTGCCCGCTTTTCCTTCCACCGGTCGGCGACCTTGTCGACCTGCAGCGGGAACACCAGGACCTCGCACGGCACTTCCTCGCCGGAATCCAGCACCTTGGCATAGAAATAGCGGCCGGCCTCGTGATGCGAGATCGTGCCGCGCAGCCCAGCCTCCTCGCCGGCTTCGCGTGCCGCCGCTTCGCAAAGCGGCTCCTTTGCTTCCGGCCAGCCCTTGGGAAGCACCCAGCGGCCGGTATCGCGGCTGGTGATCAGCATGATTTCCACGCCGTCGCCGCTATCGCGCCAAGGCAGGGCTGCAACCTGCAGGCGGGACGGCACCGCGCCGAAGAGTCGCCGGACCCTTTCGGCCTTATGGTTGTGCGTCGTTGGCCTCGTCAACATCGGAGAAGCTTGCCCCAGCTTCCAGAATCATTTGCCGTCTCACGAATCTTACGGCTAATTATAAGCAATGAAAGTAAAAAATGTTTCACGGATCGGCCAGATTCCGTCAATCTGCGCCGATCTCAGCCTAACGGCGCGACTGCAGCAGCGTCGCGCCACGCCTTTATCGGTGTGCGGAGGTCCCCTGGGCGGACTCGGTGCATCAAGCGGCGTTGCCGCGAATCAGCCGGCGTGGTCGTCGGCGATCGGCTTCTGGTAGGTGAAGCCCATGTCCCAGGGAAAATAGATCCAGGTGTCCTGGCTGACCTCGGTGACGAAAGTGTCGACCATCGGCCTGCCTTTCGGCTTGGCATAGACGGTGGCGAAATGCGCCCTGGGCATCATCGCGCGCACTATGCCCGCCGTCTTGCCGGTGTCGGTGAGGTCGTCGATGATCAGCACGCCGGCCCCGTCATCGGCGAGCAGCGCCGGCGTGACCTCCTTCAGCACCTGCAATTGCCCCTGGCTGGTATAATCGTGGTAGGAGGCGACGCAGACCGTCTCGATGATGCGGATGCCAAGTTCGCGCGAAATGATAGCCGCCGGAACCAGGCCGCCGCGCGTGATGCAGACGATCGCCTTCCATTGCCCCTTGTTGGCGCCGGCAAGCCGCCAGGCGAGCGCGCGCGCATCGCGGTGGAACTGGTCCCAGGAGACCGGGAAGGCTTTTTCGGGCAGGGACATCTTTCGCGCACTCCGCAAAGCGCGCATCGCGCGCAGACACTATGGAATGCGCGCGGAATTAACTGGAAAGGCTTGGCCTTGGCAAGGGCGCGGCAAAGCAATTGTCCTGTCAGCTATCCCTGTGAACCTACCGCGACAGAAAGGCCGCCACGGGTGCGGTGCGCAGCACCGTTCGCGTCACCCCGCCGAACAGCAGCTGGCGCAGCCAGGAATGGCTGTAGGCGCCGAGCACGAGCAGGTCCGCACCCGACTCGGCGACCCTGGTCTGGATGATGTCGTCGACCGAGGCGCCGCCGGACCTCAGCACCGAGACGCTGACGGTCGCGCCATGCCTGGACAGCGAGGCGGCGATCTCTGCGCCGGCTGTTTCCGGCGCCTCGTCGAGCGTATCCGGCGGGTCGATGACGACGATGTCCGTCTTCTCGGCCTCGATGATGAAGGGCAGGGCATCGAAGGCCGCGCGCGCGGCTTCCTTGCTGCCGTTCCAGGCGAGCAGCACGTGCTTGAAGCTGGTGACCAGCGGACCCGAATGCGGCACCACCAGCACCGGCCGGCCGGCATCGTAGACCAGGGTGTCGACGTCGGCGCTCGGGTCGCTGCCCGATTCGCGCTGCGCGGCGATGATCAGGTCCGCGGTGCGAACGGTCGAGATGCCGGTCAGCGCACTGTCGCCGGAAAAACTCTCGAGACTGCGCCACTCGAACGACAGGCCGGAATTCTCGATGCGCTTGTGAAAGGCGGCCTGCAACTTCTCGGCGCGCTCCCGGTTCATATCGGCGGAAACCTGCAGGAACTCGGTGTCCGGAAAGCCGGTGGCAGAGGTGTAGGGCACGGGCAGCGCCTCGGCATGGATGCCGATCAGATGGCTATGGAATCGGCTGGCCAGCGGGATCGCGCAGTCGAGGACGCGCTCGGCATCCTGTTCATTCTGCAATATGGCGACGATGGTCTTGAAGCGCATGGCAGTCCCTCACTTCTTACGGCGATCCCATCCGTGACAAACGTCACTGCGCGATGCTGGTTCCGTCAGGCCGGCCGATCAGCCCACTCGGCTTGCCTTGATCAAGCCCGCCACCATAGCCTCTACGTCGGCGCGTGCGGAGTCCAGCGCCTGCTGGCTGCGGGCGCGCACCACCAGTTCCGTCCAGAACTTGCCGTCGCCATATTTCGGGTAGGAGCCGATGATCGTGTCCGGATGCGCCTTCTGGATGTCGCCCAGCGGCCCGCCGATCAGGCCTTCGCCGAACGGGCATTCCACGGTTGCCGACAGCATTTTGGTGCCGGCCCGCAATGTCGGCACGACATTGTCGAGCATCGCCTGGAAAATCACCGGCACGCCGGCCATGACATGGACGTTGCCGATGCGAAAGCCCGGCGCAACCGACACTGGATTATCGATGTGGTCTGCCCCGCGCGGCATCCGCGCCATGCGCTTGCGCGCTTCGGTGTATTCGATGCCGCGGGCGGCGTAGCTTGCCTCCAGCAGGGCGTAGGCCTTGGCGTCGTATTCGCATGGCACGCCACAGGCCTTGGCAACCGAATCGGCGGTGATGTCGTCATGCGTCGGGCCGATGCCGCCGGTGGTGAAGACATAAGTATAGCGGGTGCGCAGCGCATTCACCGCAGCGACGATCTCGTCTTCCTCGTCCGCAACGATGCGTACTTCCTTCAGGTCGATGCCGATCGCTGTCATAATGTCGGCGAGGTGGCCGATGTTCTTGTCCTTGGTGCGGCCGGACAGAATCTCGTCGCCGATGACGAGCATGGCGGCGGTGACGATTTCGGTCATGACTGGCTCCGGCAAACGGGTCGCCTGAGATAGCGCGGCAAACGGCCGGCGGCAATGCCGCCAAACGACGGATCTACCTGTGCCACCTCCCTTGCAGTGCACCCGTCCGCGGGTGATGCTGCGTGCCGGTTTGGAGCCCTGAGCAAGACATGCCGGCATCGATTCTGCTATGGCTACCCGGCGCGCTGTTTCTGCTGGCGCTCGTCGTGGCAGCCTATCCGATGCTGGCGACGCTGCGGATCGCGGCGAAGGCCGAAAGGCTGGTGCCGGCCAGCGGCAAATTCATCGAGATCGACGGCAACCGCATTCACTATGTCGAGGCGGGCAAGGGCCGGCCGATCGTCTTCCTGCACGGTCTTGGCGCGCAGCTTCATCAATTCCGCCACACGCTGTTCGGACGGTTCGGCCCGAACTATCGGCTGATCGCGCTCGACCGTCCGGGTTCCGGCTATTCGGTGCGGGCCAGGGGCGCCAGCGGGCGGCTGCCCGAGCAGGCCGAGATCGTGCGGCATTTTATCGAGGCGCTTGGCCTGGAAAAGCCGCTGATCGTCGGCCATTCGCTGGGTGGCGCCATCGCGCTGACGCTGGCTGTCGAGCATCCCGAGGCGATTTCCGGTATCGCCTTGCTGGCGCCGCTGACCCATCTGGAGCCGGACGGGCGCGAGAAGTTCGGCCCGCTATACGTCAAGTCGCCGCTGCGGCGCCGGATCACGGCTCATTCGGTGGCGATCCCGGCGGCTCTCAAATATGCAGAACGCACGCTGACCTTCATTTTCGCGCCGCAGGCGACGCCGGCCGACTATATGGTCGAGGGCGGCGGCTGGTGCGGGCTGAGGCCAAGCCATTTCTATGCAATGTCGACAGATGTCGTGGCCATCGAGCACGACCTTGGCCGCATCGAGCAACGCTATCGTGAGATCACCATGCCGGCCGGCATTCTGTTTGGTGCTTCCGACTTCGTGCTTGGCATCGATATCCATGGCTGGCCGCTGATGGAAAAGATCAGCGGGCTCGATTTCGAGCCTGCCGAAGGGCTTGGCCACATGCCGCAATTCGTCGAGCCGGAACGGGTCGTCGCTTTCATCGAACGCATTGCCGACCGCGCATTTGCGCCGAAGTCCGACACCGGCAGCTGACACCCTGCCGGAACCTCACGCATTCCTCACGCAAAGGTGTGCAAGCCTGTCTCCGACGCCAACGCCAACACGAATGTCAACGATCAATACGGCGGCAAGTAACCGGCCGTAGCCTCGGCCGCCATGGTGCCTGCCCCAGGCATTCCCGGCCGCCGGGAGTACCTCCGAACCCAATCACGATGCTGGCTATTCCTTCACGGCTCCGGTCATCGAGGAAACATAGTGCTCGACAAAGAACGAATAGAGCACCACCACCGGCAGCGAGCCGATCAGCGCTCCCGCCATCAGCGCCCCCCATTCATAGACGTCCGAGCGCACCAGCTCTGTGAGCACGCCGACCGGCACAGTCTTGTTTTCGGACGACTGGATGAAGGTCAAGGCGTAGATGAACTCGTTCCATGACAGCGTGAATGCGAAGATACCGGCGGAAATCAGGCCCGGCACCGACAGCGGCAGCACGATCTTGGTGAGTATCTGCCAACGGCTCGCCCCGTCGATCAGCGCGCATTCCTCCAGCTCGAACGGGATCGAGCGGAAGTACCCCATCAACAGCCATGTGCAGAACGGGATCAGGAAGGTTGGATAGGTGAGGATGAGCGCGAACGGCGTGTCGTAAAGTCCAAGGTTGAACACCATCACAGACAGCGGAATGAACAGGATCGAGGGCGGCACGAGATAGGCGAGGAACACCGCGAGGCCGACCTGCCGCGCCCCGGAGAACCGCAAGCGTTCGATCGCATAGGCAGCGAACACCGCAGCCAGCAGCGACAGGAACGTGGCGGCGGTCGAGATGATGATCGTGTTGAGCAGCCAGCCCGGATAAGACGTCTCGAAGAGCAGGTAGCGGATATGCTCGAGCGTCGGATGCACCACCCAGAACGGATTGAAATTGGCGTAGTCGGTCATCTCGAGGTTGGGCTTAATCGCCGTGATCGTCATCCAGTAGAACGGAAACAACAGCACGATGACGAAGATCAGCAGCGGCAGGTAGACCGTCACCACGCGGCGCGGCAAACTCTGCAGGTAGCCCATGCCGCCTTCGTCGAGTTCCGGGCGTTTGCTCGTTTCGATCGCGGTCATGTCAATCTCCGCCGCCCTGCTGCCATTTGCGACGCTGCAGGCCAAAATAGCTGAACAGGATCGCCGCCAGCAGGAACGGGATCATGGCAACTGCGATCGCGGCGCCTTCGCCAAGCTGGCCTCCGGAAATGCCGCGCTGGAACGACAGCGTCGCCATCAGATGCGTGGCGTTCACCGGCCCGCCGCGCGTCAGCACATAGATCAGCTGGAAATCGGTGAAGGTGAACAGCACCGAAAACGTCATGGTGATGGCGATGATCGGCGTCAGCAGCGGCAGCGTCACATAGCGGAACAATTGCCAGCGGCTGGCGCCGTCGAGCGTGGCGGCCTCGTAGAGCGACTGCGGAATCGTCTGCAGGCCGGCAAGCAGCGTGATCGCCACGAAAGGAATGCCGCGCCAGACATTGGCGGCGATGACCGAAGCCCGCGCATTCTCGGGATCGCCGAGGAAGTTGATGCGATGGTCGATCAGGCCCATTTCCATAAGCGCCCAGGACAGGATCGAGAATTGCGAATCGTAGATCCACCAGAAGGCGATCGCCGACAGCACCGTCGGCACCACCCAGGGCAGCAGGACGATCGCGCGGAAGAACGACTTGAACGGCAGGTTCTGGTTGAGGATAAGCGCCAGCCACAGGCCGAGCACGAATTTCAGGACCGAGGCGCTGATCGTATAAAGCAATGTGTTGAAGACGGAGAGCCAGAAGACGGCGTCATCCCACAGATATTCATAATTCTCGATACCGATGAAGATGCCGGGGCGGCCGATGCGGGCATCGGTGAAGCCGAGCCAGACGCCGAGCCCGAGCGGATAGGTCAGGAAGACCAGCAGCAGCGCCGCCGCCGGCAGCATGAAGCCGAAGCCAAGCGCGTTATGACTTTCGGACACGAACGTCAGAATGCGCGACAGCGCCGACCGGCGTGGCTGAGCGGCAGCGGAGGTCACGGCCATGGGTCGGCTCCTCTAAGTTCTCATTGAACGGCCGGGCGGCCATGCGCGATTCGAAGCCGGGCAGCATGGCTGCCCGGCTGAACCCGGCTCAAACGCGATAGTAGCGGTTTGCGCGCTTCTCGGCTTCTTCCATCGCTTCTTGCGGCGTCGCCTGGCCTGTCACCGCCTTGGCGAACATGTCGACCAGCACATAGTCGGCCATGGTCGCTGCCGAGGCATAGCCAAGCGGGCCGGCATAGCCGTTGGGCCGCAGCGTCGCCGAGGCCTTGGCGTAGGCGGCATTGTTCGGATCGGCCGTCCACACCGGGTTGTTGTCGAAGGCTTTGAGCGTCTGGCAGCAATAGCCTGCCGACGACGTGATCCACTGCGACATTTGCGGATCCTCGAACATGAACTGCAGGTAGGCCTTGGCGGCGTTGGGGTAGGGCGTGTAGTCGAAGATCACGGCCGTGGTCACCTGGAACAGCTCGACGGATTTCCCGACCGGGCCGATCGGCAGGTTGGTGGTGCGAATGTCCTTGGCTATCTCAGTGAGCTTCGGATCCTTGTCCTTGTTGATCTTGGCGGTGTTGTAGGCCGAAATGCCGTTGGCGATGACGCTCAATTGCCCGGCCAGGAAGGCGCGGTTGTTGTTGACGTCGAGCCAGCTTTCGGTACCGGGAATGAAGGTCTTGTAGAGCTCCTGCGCGTATTCGATCGCCTTGAGCGTCTCGGGGCTATTGATCGTCACCTTGCCGCTCTCGTCGACCATCTGGCCGCCATGGCTCCACAGCAGCCAGTGGGCGTAGTTGTTGCCGTCGCCTACGCCGTGGCCATGCGTGAAGCCGGCCGGGTGCCCCTTTGCCTGCAATGCCTTGCAAAGCTCGAGCAGGCCCGCCGTGTCCTTCGGAAATTCGGAGAAGCCGGCCTCCTTAACCCAGCTTTCGCGATAGACGATGGCATTGCCGATGGTCGCCAGCGGCAGGCCGAGGAACTTGCCTTGCCGTGTCGCATATTGGTGCGGTCCATCGTGCCAGCCGCCATATTTCGAGCCGAGATATTCGCCCAGTTCCGTCACGTCGTGCAGCTTGTCGGGATATTGGTGCGGGTCGTCGAACCAGACGAACATCAGGTCCGGACCGGAGCCGACATTGGCGGCGACCGCCGCCTTGGGGCGGATGTCCTCCCAGCTTTCCTTGTCGACGCGGACCTCGACACCGGTCGCTTCGGTAAAGCGCTTGGTGTTGGCCAGCCATTGATCCTCGTCGCCCTGCACGAAGGGCGACCAGCGCAGCAGCCTGAGCTTGGCGCCGTCCTCGGGCTTGTATTTCAACCCCTCCTGGGCAAAGGCGGGAGAGCCGATGAACCGGCTTCCCAAGGCTCCCGCCGCCGCACCGGCGGTGGTGCGGATCACGTCGCGTCTGGTGAATTTCATGCTCGCTTCCTCCTGCTTATTGTCCTTGCCGTCCTACTGCCCGATGGGTGTTTCGAACCGCTGTCCGGTTTCGCCGTGAAAGAGATGGATGAGGCCAGGCTCGGCCGTAAGCCGGATGGTTTCGCCTGGCGTGAAGGAATGGCGTTCCCGGAAGTTTGCGACGATCTCCTCGCCGCCGGCGGTGCGGCCGATGAGCTGCACTTCGGACCCTGTCGGCTCGACCACCACGACGGTGACCGGGATGCCCTGATGGTCGGACAGCCGTAAATGCTCGGGCCGTATCCCCAGCACGACCGGCTCACCATTGCCGATGGAAAGTGCCGAGGCCAACGGGACCGAAATCCCTCCGGCGCCGCGAAATGACGGCGAACCGTCGCTTACGATCTCGCCCCTGAGCATGTTCATGGCGGGCGAGCCGATGAAGCTGGCGACAAAAAGATTGTTCGGCCGGTCGTAGAGTTCGAGCGGCGGCCCGATCTGCTCGACGATGCCGTCATGCATGACGACGATCTTGTCGGCCATGGTCATCGCCTCGATCTGGTCGTGGGTGACGTAGACCGTCGTCGTCTTCAGGCGCTGGTGCAGTTCCTTGATCTCGGCGCGCATCTGCACCCGGAGCTTGGCATCGAGATTCGACAGCGGCTCGTCGAACAGGAAAACCTGCGGATCGCGCACGATCGCCCGGCCCATGGCAACGCGCTGGCGCTGGCCGCCGGAAAGCTGGCGCGGATAGCGGTCGAGCAGCGGCACCAGTCCCAGGATTTCGGCCGCGCGCCGCACGCCGGCATCGCTCTCCGTCTTGGGAACGCCCTTGAGCATCAGCGAGAACGCCATGTTCTCGGCGACCGTCATATGCGGGTAGAGCGCATAGTTCTGGAAGACCATGGCGACGTCGCGCTCCTTTGGCGCAACGTTGTTGACGACACGTTTGCCGATCGCGATCTGGCCGCGCGAGATCTTTTCCAGGCCGGCGATCATCCTGAGAAGGGTCGACTTTCCGCAACCCGAAGGCCCGACCAGCGTGACGAACTCGCCGTCGTCTATATCGACGCTGACCCCGTGCAGGACCTCGACGGTCCCAAATGATTTGTAGACATCGCCGATCGCGACAGACGCCATCGATCTCCTCCCGATTGATTCCTGCAACGACTTCGAAGGAAACCGCTTTCCTGCCTGGCCCGCGACAGCGCCCAGGCTCCTCCCCGGTCACGCGCTATGTGAGACGGTAGCGCTACCAAACCGACCTGTAAAGCACGCCGGCATCACTGGGATATCGACACACCTAATCCGAAACCTCGGTCTGCGGCCGGTCGCGGCCGTCGGCGAGCTCGTTATGCCATTTGCCGTCGGCGTCCTCGTACTGGATGCCGTCGGTATTGCCGGCGACCTGCTGTTCGGCCGAAGCGATCTCGGCGGCGCGCAACGCGTCCTGATGGGTGGGGAACGTTTCGGAGAATGTCGAGCCGACCTTGTAGGCCCAGCCTCCGTCATGCTCGACGATCTTGTAGGTCAGTTTCGCCATGAAACCCTCCGGTTGAAAGCCCATTGCCTCAATGCAGCCTATCGTCGGCCAGTCTGTCGTCTGGCAGCCTGTCGTCTGGGACCAGCACGTCCGATTCCCTGGCGGCTTCGATCAGTGCCCGGCGCGCATCCGCCGTCGAACGATAACCTTCCAGCACTTTTAGGCAAGTGTCGAGGGCATCACGATGACGCGGCCCGCGATTGAGTGGCCAGACCGTCATCAGGCACTCCGCCGCCTCCTGGGCGCTGCGGATCTGCCGATATTTGCCGACGTGGCCGAGTTCGACCACGACCGGCTTTTCAAATGGCTTGCTGTCCATCATCGCCGCCAACGCGGAGCGGCCGATTTGGTTGCAACAGCTATTTTAGCTCAGGCGAAAATAGCTCAATAGCCGCAGTCGTTGCGCAGCCAGCGTGCATTCGCCCAGCCGGTGCGGCCGCCGATATCGACCTGGTACCAGTTTCCGCGGCGGTCGAAGATCTCGGTTTGGTCGCCGTTGAACAATTGCCCGACCATGCGCGACGACGAGTTCGGCCGGGCCCGAACGGCGAGAAAGCCGCTTCCCGTCGCCAGATTGTAGTGCCTGGAAAGGCCGTGCACCGTGCCTTCGCAATATTGCGCCCCGGCCGGCGTCGGTGCGGCGAACGACAGCCCGGCCAACACCGCGGCAGCAGCCGCAGCATAAATCCCTCTGAAAGACATGGTTTCGCTCCCCCAGCTCAGCCGCGCCAGCCGCAGCCTTTGCGCATCATACAACTGCAGAGGATTAAAGCGAAGCTGTGGGGCGCCTTGGTAGATGGGGTATTCGGCTTGCGCCCCTTCTTCAACGGTGATGCAGGAAGGTGCTGCGCTTCGAGCTGATGATAGAACGTGGTCTGTCCAAACAGCCACAAG
>NZ_JAMYOZ010000040.1:0-41037 GCF_040320095.1 Mesorhizobium sp. M0800 | reverse complement strand
GACGCATCCACACCAGATACGACCGATGTGCTCACACCTTCCTGTCGGCGATCGCCTTCGCTGCAGCCTTCATCTTCTGGATCAATGAGTCCTGACCCTAGCTGAACCCTTCTAACCCTATCGGAGAGGGCGCCGCGCGGACTGGCTCGGCCACATAACCACCGACGGGAGTTCCCCACCGTGGCTCCGCCCCCGGCGCTGTGCCGCACGTTGGTTCGAGACCGCTATGATGGTGAAACCTCTCGCCCGATGGTCCACAAGAAGGGGCCATCTCATGCACGATCTCGGCCATGACCACCGGTGGCTTCTTGCCGGCAGCACTCAGGCGACTATAACGGGCGCAGAGCCGACCCTGCGGCTTCCAGACATTCGTGTACAGCTTCAGACCCTCAAGCCGAGCCCGCAGGGCCTCGCTTACCTTTTACGGGGCGGCGGTACGTCCAAGCCGCTTCAACAGTTAAGAATTTCGCAAAGACGATACCCCCGGATCGTCGAGCTTCCGCTGCCACTTCCCGCATTCGCCGAGGCGGTCAATGACCCGCCCTTCACAATAGTTATCCGGCAAGCATCTGGATGCGAGAGATAATGTTGCCGGAGGCATCTCTCATGGCTTCTACACCTGCCTGAACGCCAGAACCGCGTTCGTGCCGCCAAAGGCGAAGGAGTTGCTCAGTGCCACGCGCACCTTGCGCTCGCGTGCCACATTGGGCGTGACGTCGAGATCGCAATCGGGGTCCAGCTCACGATAATTGGCAGTCGGCGGCACGACGCTCTCGCGGATAGCCATCACGCAGGCGATCAACTCGAGCGCGCCGGACGCGCCGAGGCAATGCGCGTGCATGGACTTGGTAGAAGAAATGGACATTGAGAAGGCGTGCTGACCGAAGACGCGCTTGATCGCCGCCGTCTCGATCTGGTCGTTGGCCTTGGTGCCGGTGCCGTGCGCGTTGAGATAGTCGACATCCTCGGCGTCCAGCCTGGCATCGGCAAGGCAGGCCCGCATTGCTGCCTCCGGCCCCTCGACAGTCGGCGCGACGATGTCGGACGCATCGGCGGAAAGGCCGGCACCGGCAATTTCGGCAAGGATGGTGGCGCCCCGAGCCAGGGCATGCTCGTAGCTTTCCAGCACCGCCATGCCGGCGCCTTCACCAAGCGACAGGCCCTGGCGATCGGCCGAGAATGGCCGGCAAGTATCGGGCGAAAGCACGCGGATCGCTTCCCATGCCTTCAGCACACCCCATATGAGCGGCGCTTCGCTGCCGCCGGCAAGCATCACGTCGGCCCGGCCGAGCCTGATCTGGTCCACCGCGCAGGCAATCGCATGGTTTGCCGAGGAACAGGCGGACGTGACGCCGAAGACCGGCCCGCGCAGGCCGAGACTCATGCTGACCTGGCCGGCAGCGGCACCCGGCATCGCCTTGGGTACAGTCAAGAGAGCGGCACGCTTACCGCCCAGAAGGATGGCGCGGTAGGTTTGCTCGATCGCATCCCACCCGCAGCCGCCAACGCCCACCGTCGCACCGAAGCGATAGCTATTTCCCTCTTTGGAGGAAAGTCCGGCCTGACGCATGGCTTCGCGCGCCGCAAGCACAGCGAGCAGGCTGAAGCGGTCCATGGAGATGAGTTGCTTGCCGTCGATGTCATGCTCCGGCAGCGCCTTGATCTCGGCACCGATCCTGACCCTCAATTCATGGAGCTCGGAGTTGACGATTGGGCCGATGGCGGAGCAGCCTTCTCGCATCTCTCTCCAAATGGCGGCGGCGTTGGTCCCAAGCCCGCAAATCCCGCCAATCCCAGTAATCACGACGCGCCTGTCCATTCACACCCCCTTAGCGAGCAAGCTGCGCACGGCTTCCACCATGTCCCCAACATTCTGGAGATCCGACCATGCCTCGGCCGTATTCATCTCGATCTCGATGCCGTAGGCCTGCTCCAGGTCCCAGAGAACGTCCGCCAATCCCAGTGAATCGATACCGAGCGAAGTCAGTCCCGTGGCAGCCGTTATCTCGCCGCCCGTGGCAGGCGCTATGCCGCCCTCCGACGCGGCGCGCTTCTTGATCATGGCGATTATTTCGTTGGCGAGTTGATCTGCCATCTTGTTCCTTTCCAGCTTGCGTTTTCGGCGTCGTTCAAAACCCGAGTCGCGTCGCGTTGCCAAAATTGCCCCTCATAGAGCCTGTGCGACCGACCAAGCCCAATGCCCATAGGAACCGGACGAGTTCCGGCTTCTGCGGCGTCAGCCCGATGAGGAAGAAAAGTCGCCGGCCTCCCGCTTTTGCGCCAGCACATCAAGAATCTGCGTGTAAATGGATAGGAACCGTCGTCAAACGTCAGCTAAACGCTGCGACGGTGGGTGCTGTCAGCGTATTCACTCGGCACCTCATATGTAATCGAGATGTTTCATAGCTCCGGACCATTGCGATCAACTATTGTACCGGTCCACCATTCGTCGGAGAGTTCGACATGATCGGAGCGCTGCCTCTCATTCCCAGTACAATCTCCACCGCACGCGACAGATTTCCTCTTTCGGGCTCTTCTCAAGGGACTCGCCACGCGATAGAGGCAGTGATCGGCGCACGTTAGGTCCTGCCAAGTCCATGCGACATTCCGGAAAATTGGTAAAATCGTTTGTTCCAATCAAATGCATCCACGCTATGGATAGCTAAGACATGCGTTTCAAGGGCTCGATCTGAATCTTCTCGTCGTTCTCGACGCGCTGCTGAGCGAGCGCGGCCTCACGGCGGCGGCACGCCGCATCAACCTAACCAAATTCATGGGGGTTGGTGGATGTGGCGCAAGCCGTTGAAATGACGTAGGATTTGGTTGCTTAAGCCGATCCGAACCATTTCCCGGAGACCACACCTACCATGAACGATCTTGCGCTGCCGCTGAGCGGTTTGTCATCAGTCGGCGGCAAGTCCGTCGTCGCCCGTTTCGACGGCGGCATGCTGTCGTCCAACAGCGGCGTTCTGGCCTTGGCCGAGGTGGAAAAGCGGTTGCGGGTGGCCGAGCGTCTGGCGCGTTGCATCGACGATCCGCGCTGCCCGGACCAGGTCGTCTACAGCCTGGCGGACATGATCGGCTTTCGACGCCAACCGGCTGCGCCGCGATCCGGTCTTCAAGATGGCCCAGGATGCGCTGCCGTCGGGTCGGGATCTGGCGTCGCAATCGACGCTGTGCCGGCTGGAGAACCTACCCGGCGTGCGGGAGCTGGTCGCGATGGGACGGGCGATGGTCGATCTCTATTGCGCCTCGTTCCGGCAGGTGCCGAAGCGGATCGTACTCGACATTGACGATACCTTCGACGCTGTGCACGGAGGCCAACAGCTTCGCCTGTTCAATGCCCACCATGACGAGTACGGCTTCCAGCCGATCGTCGTGTTCGATGGTGCGGGACGGTTCGTCAGCGCGATCCTGCGACCGGCCAAGCGGCCGAGTGGGGCTGAGATCCGCCCCCACCTGCGCCGTCTGGTGCGGGCGATCCGGATCAACTGGCCGAACATTCGAATCCTGCTCCGCGGCGATAGCCATTATTGCAACCCGCAGGTCATCGACTGGTGCCGCGCCAACGACGTCGACTTCATCTTTGGCCTCGCGCCCACCACGACCCTGCGCAAGCATGTCGCGGATCTGGAGGCCAGCACGACGGCGCGCTTCGAAGCGTCGGCCAAGACAGGCAAGGTCCGCAGGTTCAAGGAGTTCTTTGACGGCGCCGCCAGCTGGAGCCGCGTCGAGCGCATCATCGCCCGCGTCGAGGTCAGTGCCCAAGGTACTGACACCCGCTTCATCGTCACCAATCTGGCCGGTGGCAAGGCCAAGGCGCTCTACGCGGACCTTTACTGCCGGCGCGGAGCGGCCGAGAACCACATCAAATCGTGGAAGACGCATCTCGCCGCCGACCGCACATCCTGCACCAGAGCCACAGCCAACCAGTTCCGGCTTCTGCATGCCGGCGCCTACTGGATGATGTGGAGCCTGCGCGCCGCGATGCCGAAGCGTTCCAGCTTTGCCGTCGCCCAATTCGACACGCTGCGTTTGCGCCTCATCAAGATCGCCGCGCGGGTGGTCGAGATGAAGACGCAAATCCGCTTGCACCTGCCGACATTCTGCCCCGACCAGCGCATCCTGCGCATCGTCCTCGATCGCATCCCCCAACTCGCGACATAACGATGGGGCGCTGACGCCCCGAAACGAACCCGTCGACCGCAACCTGCAAACCCCCGCCTGCCATCACAACGGAGCAATCCCGGCGCCTGACGAGGCGCGTGGAAAAGCACCGCAACGACGACCACAACGTCGCTTCAGGCCGTCAAAAGCTTATCGCCGTGCATCAAGGCGGCTAGTTCTTCCGCTGCGGGAATCGGGTTTGAGTAAGACGGACGAAGCACTGAGAACCAACGCTTTCGTGATAGTGCATTCATGCCCCGAGAATCCTGTTGACCGTTACGAACCCCAAGAAAGCCGGCGTTGAGTGAAACGGTCGCTGAACGTGCTCTGTGGCGTGCGCCGCCTGACTCTCGGTTTCGGCCATGCCGACTAACAGCGTATTGATAGGCCATCGCGGGCTAAGCTCTACCGGCGAAAGCCGCGTCAACAGCGGCAGGCAATCAGAAACTGGATCGGCGGCGACGATGATTATGATCAACGTGACGAACACGTGAATCATGCCGACGGCGCCGACGCTGCCGATGATGATGATGCCGATCATGCGTCGCTGATGCTGCCTAACTACAGTGCTTGTGATCATGCCGATCACCGCGTGATCACGAGCGGCGGCGCTTCGTGTCAGGTGCGTAGCCGGGATGGTCGCGCATGGCCGATTGTTCCTTCTGCCGCGGGGTGTGGGCTTGCTTTCGATCATGAGGGCGTCAGGCGCAACGAGAAGTTTAGATCAGGGGCTCATCCATGGGCTGGATGATAGTTATCCCTACAATCAATTGTACCAATATTACCGAATACTACTACAAGATCCCCAATGAAAGCGGCCGGATGGGTATCCGTCTCGCGTGGGCTGAAGCTGCCGGCAACAATGGGAAGACGAACATGTGCGGGATTGTTGGCATCGTTGGGCAACAGCCGGTGTCGGATCGGTTGGTCGACGCATTGAAGCGTTTGGAATATCGCGGCTATGATTCCGCCGGCGTTGCGACGATCACCGAAGGTGCCTTGCACCGCCGGCGCGCCGAGGGCAAGCTCGTCAATCTCGAGAGGAGACTGAAGGAAGAGCCGCTGAGCGGCAACATCGGCATCGGCCATACGCGTTGGGCAACCCATGGGGCCTCGACGGAACGCAATGCGCACCCGCACTTTACCGACGGTGTCGCCGTCGTCCATAACGGGATCATCGAGAATTTCACCGAGCTGAAGGAGGAATTGGCGGCGGCTGGCGCCGAGTTCCAGACCGACACCGACACCGAGGTCGTCGCGCATCTCTTGGCAAGACACCGCCGGGAGGGCATGAGGCGGCAAGAGGCGATGCGTGCCATGCTGAAACGCGTCAGGGGCGCCTATGCGCTTGCCGTCCTCTTCGAAGATGATCCGTCGACCATCATGGCGGCGCGCAACGGACCACCGCTGGCGATCGGTCACGGCGACGGCGAGATGTTCCTGGGCTCCGACGCGATCGCGCTCGCTCCCTTCACCAATGAAATTACCTATCTCATCGAGGGCGACTGGGCCGTTGTCGGCAATTCGGGCGCCCATATCTTCGATTTCGACGGCCACCCCGTCGAGCGTCCGCGCCATACCTCCACGGCCGCGGCCGATCTGGCCAGCAAGGGCAATCATCGCCACTTCATGGAGAAGGAAATCTGCGAGCAGCCCGAAGTCATCGCTCATGCTCTCCGTCACTATAGCAACATCATAGAGAATCGCGCCGACATGGTTTCTGGCATCGATTTCGCCAGGATCCCGAGCTTGGCGATCTCGGCCTGCGGGACCGCCTATCTCGCCGGACTGATCGGAAAATACTGGTTCGAGCGCTACGCGCGCCTGACGGTTGAAATCGACGTTGCGTCCGAATTCCGTTACCGCGAGATCCCGTTGTCGCCGCAGTCGGCGGCTCTTTTCATTTCGCAGTCCGGCGAAACCGCCGATACGCTCGCATCGTTGAGGTACTGCAAGGAGCGTGGGCTGAAAATTGGCGCTATCGTCAATGCCTGCGAATCGACCATCGCTCGGGAGGCCGATGCGGTCTTCCCGATCCTTGCCGGACCGGAGATCGGCGTCGCCTCCACCAAGGCGTTTACCTGCCAGCTTGCCGTTCTAGCCGCACTCGCCATCGGCGCCGCCAGAGCCCGCGGGACCGTAACCGAAGACGAGCTGCAGGCGCTCGTCAGGAGCCTCGCCGAAGTGCCGCGCGTCATGGGCCAGGTACTCAACAGCATCCAGCCGGAGATCGAGTTCCTGTCGCGCGAACTGTCAAAGTGTCGTGACGTCCTGTATCTCGGCCGTGGCACCAGTTTCCCGCTAGCGATGGAAGGTGCGCTGAAGCTCAAGGAGATTTCCTACATCCATGCCGAGGGCTATGCGGCGGGTGAATTGAAGCACGGTCCGATCGCATTGATAGACGACAACATGCCAGTGATCGTCATCGCGCCCCATGATCGCTTTTTCGACAAGACCGTCTCCAACATGCAGGAAGTGGCTGCCCGTGGAGGGCGGATTATCCTCATCACCGATGAAAAAGGGGCAGCCGCATCGAAACTCGACACTATGCACACGCTCGTGCTGCCGGCTGTCGACGAGATTATCGCGCCGATGATCTTCTCGCTGCCGATACAGCTTCTTGCCTACCACACGGCGCTCTTCATGGGCACAGATGTAGACCAGCCGCGCAATCTCGCAAAATCGGTCACGGTCGAATGATTGCGAACCTTTATAGGTGGCGATGCTCGTCCATCGAAAGCGCTACCCCCTGTCTGGATCCGAAGCCCGGATGAACCAGATGACCATTGCTGCAATTTCGGGAAACTCGCCGTCGCCGCATCATGACAATCGCCATCCTTTTTTCGGCCGGTCGGGCGATTGCACAGGGCAGCCGGATCGAGCTTGCTCAAGCCGACGTCAGCACAAAAGCGCGCGGCCCTTTCGGCTGTTTCCTCGGGCGCCCCATCCTTTCGGTCTCCGAACAAGCATCGGCGGCTTAAAAAATTTCGTTAACAGCGGTGATCGATGTGTGATTCAAGCACAAGCGCGTCTTTCGCTGCATCGGCGGTGGAAATTGGTCGAAGGTATCAGCGTCCGCGAGGCTGGGTGGCCGGTGCCGCGAATAGCCACTGGAGGCGTCAGGGGGAGTTCGAGTTGCTGTTCAAGAAAGCCATCGGCGAGAGTGAGTCGTGTAGGATCGCAGGTCGAATGCGCTACAGCCGATCAGGCCATCTCAGGGTGGGCAGGTTCTTAGAACTTGATCAGAAGCAGGTGAGCCGCCATATTCCGACCCGGCTGCCAATTTCAAGTGGCCCATTCCATGGATGAGGCCGGTCCGGCCGAATGGACGTCCATTTTTTTGATTTGCTGGGTGTGCGCCAGGGTCGGGGAGGAAATCTCCCGATTTGTCAGGCGCTCCCATCTTCTTGGAGATGTTTATGAAGGATTCGCGCATTCCCGAGCCAGTCTTGACGGCTATGTCGCAGGGGACCCACATCATCCGCGCTTATCGTGAGCACCTTGGGTATTCCATCGAGGACCTCGCGGTGGCGTGCGGGCTTGCCGCTGAGGAAATCCAAAACATCGAGCGGGGTGTGAGGTACAACAAGGGCTATCGGGATCGGATAGCAAGATCGCTGTCCATACCTGTGGGAATTCTTGAGGCAGAGGCGGACATATCGGACGCCGCCTGATCAGTCGGATAATCTGCAATGGGTGGAAGACCGCTCTTGTGATGTGAAGTTTGCGGCTGATAGTCGTCGCTTGATTCCGTTGGACGCGAATGCCTTCTGGCGCAGTACCGCCCAGAGAATTCTCGTCCACTGTCCGATGGAACTGCACACGGGCTCGCCGAACAGGAAGTTGGAACGCTTCGTCATGCTGTCTTAGGCGATATAGCCGCCCGGAGTGCTGCGACATGTGCACGATAGCATCGGCTCGCGACGATGGATTGCTAACAGCGAACTCATGCTGGTCGGCAAGGCGATACTGGCTGGAGCATCAACTCGGCCGACGAGAGTGGCCCCCCATCCTAGACTAGTTTCCGTCCACAAACGCGCCTATTTTGCAGCTTTTGCAAGCACTTGACCTCATCCAGTAGAGCCGTTGAACGGCAATGGACAGGCTCAAGAGCGCCGGTGTTGACAAAATCGCCGACCAAGGTATCGGCCCGCTTCAGCAGGCGCACCATGACCCGCACTGCATCCCAAAGCAGACTGCTGTCGCTCGGCTCGTGCATGAGTGCCGAAGTCACGGTGCTGTCCAGCCGCACGACCGCGCCGTCTTCAAGCTTCGCCTGCTGAGCGCTCGACAGCAGCATCCGATTGATCAATTCCCAGGTCTCGGGCAGGATCGCGCTGATCGTCCTTTGCAGCACCGACTTCTGTGGGCTCCACGACGACGGCAGGCGGGCAAAGGCGCGAAACGAGGCGGAGTCTTCGAGATGGAACGCCAGCTCTTGGTAGCTCAGTTGCCGGTACTGCTTGAGGATCGCGCAGCGCAACACCGCTTCGGCAGGCAGGCCCTGCCGTCCGGTGGCCTTACGCCGACCCGAACCAGATCTCGGGCCACCAGGCCAAGCAAATCGCAATCTCGTCCAGCCATTGCGACATCGCCTTCAGTTCGTGGCCGATCTCGTGCGTGGCGAAAACATCGAATATGCTGGCTTGGACGGTGCGTTCTTGGCGCATTGTCGGCTCCGGCGGTGGCAGATTGTACTTTGGAAGCAGTGGCATGAGACCAAAGTGTACCTGAAACCGCCGGGCCTTGCCTTGGCAAAATCACGATTTCATCAACAACATCAATGATTTGGAGTGTGTGGACGGAAACTAGACTAGGCAGGATCGGCCGACATGGCCGGCATCGCGCGCCGCTCTGAAAAGAGCACAGCGGGCATCCAGACGCTGCCGGGTTGACTATGGGTGTCGGAACAGCAAAAAGGGGCCGCTCTTCATGAGTGGCGTGCGCCGGCAGTCTAACCCCAAGCCCCCCCGCCAGGCTGCCGGCGCGCTTCTAGGAACATCGAGGTAGGGCACTACGCTTCCTTGTCCGACTACGCCTCGATCAGATCCCGAGCAGCCAGCCAGTGTCCGACCGTCGCTTGCGCCTCTGCCCGCTGAGCCTTGTGCTTCCTCCAGCGAGTCAAGCCGATCACCATGGGTGTCGCCAGTTCTGGTGCTCACCCATGTGCCATTTGCGATCTCGTGTCGGTGAGAGCACCGCAAGCACGTCCCCTGCTACGGCAAGGCGGCTTGCGTCGCCCGTGTTGTTACTATTCTTCGCTGTGATCGGAGTTTTTTCGTGGCTTCGGAATCGGGACATTCGGCTTTGCAAAAAAATAGGCCGTCGTGGTCGATCGTCACGCCCCCGAGTTCGGCGGCACGATGGAATGACAACAGCAGCGCAAGCTCCATTTGCGCGAGGGGCTCGTCCCTTCAAATACTTGATGCATTTGCGCTTTCCGTCCTCCGTGCATGTTGCTCGATGCCAGGCGGAGACCTCTGTCTAAACGATCGCGCATCGATGCAACGCCTGCGCGTTGATCGCCATCATCGCGGCGATCGCTTTGCCGCGACCGCCGCGGCAGCGATGCGCATGCAAAAATTCGCAGATGCATTCTAGCCAAATGCTAGCTGCCCAGCAAATGTCCGGCATTTCGCAAGGCCCCTAGGAAGAGACTGGCATGGGCGTTGGCATCGATCTTGGCCTGCATCGACAGCGGCATGCTGTGCCAGTTCTCCAAGGGCGCAGTGAAATGTGAGAACGTACCGTTGACGATGCAATGGTGGGTAACAAGGCCCTGTCTGTCCAACGCCAGCACGCCGATCTGGTCGCCCTGATATCGGATGGCTGCGACCCGCTGGACCCCCGCGTCACCGTCGACCCGCACGTCGAAAAGCAGGATGCCGCGGCTCCTGGTGGCTACCTCGGCGGCCTTTTCAGCGAAGCTTAAGGAGAGCGAGCGGACGCTTTCGACCGCCAGCTGTAAAACCATCAAATCCAGTTCATCCACTGCCATAAGGTACCTGCGCGCAACACATGGGTGATAGCAATCGACCACACCGCTTGTTCACAGATGTCGGCTCACGACCGATCATTGAGGGTTTGCCGGTCGTCCATTGACCGAGGGCGTGCTCCGGTTCGAACCGATCCTGAAGCGGAATGCGCTGGATCTACGGAACCCGAGGAGCAGGCCAGCCAGTTGCCGCGACAATTGATGTCGTGATCATTCCAGGCATCTCCATCGGCGTCGCTGAACGTCCCACTGGTAAGTCCGTTCTCTTGCGGCAAGCCCATCCTCGGACCGTCTTGTACCTGAAACCCTCGCGCTGACGTCCCTCGAAGCTCGGGACCGCCGGGCGGTTGATCGTCGAGAACTTTGTTTACGAAGGTCCGGACCTCCTGCAGAGCATATTCCGGTGCGCTCGCCTTTGAGCATTCCGCTGAAGCGTGACGTTTCGCTAGTCCGTGTTCCTTGCAGGCTCACCGCGAGGGCGCCTTGCACACAGCGGCACGTCAGCGCATGAAACTCGTCCCCCGTTCACTTCACAAAATGGATTTCCTGAAGTACTGGGAGCGCAGAGAAATCTCCGGTCGCAGCCTACCCGGTTAAAACAAGGACCCAACAATGAAGACTCTCGTCGTCTGCTCCGGCGGATTGGACTCCGTCACCCTTGCTCACAAGGTGGCAGCGGAGCACGAACTCGCCGGCCTCTTATCTTTCGATTACGGCCAACGGCATAGGAGGGAATTGGGCTTCGCCGCCCTCTGTGCGGAGCGACTGAGCGTCCCGCACCGCATCATCGACATCCACGAGATCGGCGGCGGCCTTTCCGGCTCCGCGCTGACCGATAATGTGGACGTGCCCGACGGGCACTACGCCGAAGACACGATGAAGGTCACGGTGGTGCCGAACCGGAACGCCATCATGTTGGCCATTGCCTTCGGCTTCGCCGCAGCGCACGACGCTGACGCGGTGGCGACGGCCGTGCATGGTGGGGATCATTTCATTTATCCCGACTGCCGTCCGGCCTTCATCGACGCTTTCCAGATGATGCAGGACCACGCGCTCGACGGCTACGCAAAGATTCGCATTTATGCACCCTATGTGAATCTCACGAAGGCGGACATTGTTAGGAATGGAGCAGCATACGGCACGCCATTTGCGCAGACCTGGTCCTGCTACAAGGGCGCCGAGCGTCACTGCGGGAGGTGCGGGACCTGTGTCGAGCGGCGCGAGGCGTTTCATCTCTCTGGGCAGCCGGACCCCACCGACTACGAGGACTCCGACTTCTGGCTCGATGCGCTGCGAAGGAGGACCGCGTAATGTTCCGCATCACCAAGGAATTCCACTTCTCAGCCTCGCATCAGCTCACCTCGTTGCCACCCGATCACCAATGCGCGCGCCTGCACGGGCATAACTACATCGTTGAAGTGGAGCTTTCAGCGAATGGACTGAACGAGAACGGCTTCGTGCGCGACTATCACGATTTGGCGCCATTCAAACGCTACATCGACGAGAGCTTCGACCACCGACATCTCAACGACGTGCTGGGACATGAGCAAGTCACGGCGGAATATCTGGCCAGACATTTTTATGAATGGTGCAAGGCACGCCTGCGCGAAACCTCGGCCGTGCGGGTGAGCGAAACGCCGAAAACCTGGGCGGAATACCGGCCATGACCGATACGCATCCCGCAATCCGCGTGAGTGAGATTTTCGGGCCGACGATCCAGGGCGAGGGCGTGCTCATCGGTTTGCCGACGGTCTTCGTCAGAACCGGCGGGTGTGACTATCGCTGTTCCTGGTGCGACAGCCTGCATGCGGTGGACAATCAATTCCGGCATGAATGGGAGATGATGTCCATTGGCGCGGTGTGGCAAAACGTGCTTGCGCTTTCCGGTGGCCGCCCGCTGATGGTATCGCTGTCAGGCGGCAATCCGGCCATCCAGCCGCTCGGCGCGCTCATCGAGCGAGGCCATGGTGAAGGTTACCGTTTTGCGCTGGAAACCCAAGGTTCGGTGGCCAGGGACTGGTTTTCCGACCTTGACGTGCTAGTCCTCAGCCCAAAGCCGCCATCAAGCCAAATGACGACCGATTGGGCCGCTTTCGAGGCGTGCCTCCAGGCGGCACAAGGCAAGCCGCAAGTCGTGCTCAAGCTCATTGTTTTCGACGAAAGGGACTACGCCTACGCGAAAGACGCCGCTGCGAGATTTCCGCGACTTCCGATCTATCTGCAACCCGGCAATCACACGCCGCCACGCCCCGCAAATGAAGACGCTCCTGTCGACCTTGACGGAATATTGAAGCGCATGGAGTGGCTGGTTGATGCCGTGACCCGCGACAGGTGGTTCGAAGCCCGTGTGCTGCCGCAGCTGCACGTTATGCTCTGGGGTAACAAGAGAGCCGTCTAGCCTAGGCCCGCTTTTCACTGAAGCTGCCCCGGCGGATATTCGGGTGGACGGGTTGTCCCACGCTTGACGGCGCTGCCGGGGTGCTTGCGGACTTCTGCCACCGGCACCAGGAGCGTGGCCAGCCGCTTACGACTCGGATTGTTGCCGAGGCTCGGTTTCGACGGGCGTCCCTGGCGCGAACCAATCAAAGGTTAGCGCGAGCCACGGGTGGATAGTATGGTGGTGCGATGCGGCGGCGCCTGCTGCAGCTGGCACGGTCCTTGCGGATTCTTGTTGCAAGGCCGAAGGGAGCTGTTGGCCGACAACCATGATCTGGCCAAGACGATTGTCGACTGCTTCCGATACAGAAAAGAGGCCGGACTCGACGTGGCGCTTTAGGGACTGCGAAATGGAATACGGCGCCGGAAGGCACGACCGAGCGATATCGTCGCTATGCCAAGACGCGTCTGGTCCGCTCCGAATCCTGTCTTGACACGACGGTCGCAGGTCAACAGTGAAAAACGTAGCGCAATCGGTTCACGATCGACTGAGAACCATGACCTTTCCTCTGCGGTGCTCAGACTGCCGCTGAGTGCCTGGCCGTTCCACTTTCGAAATATTTGTCGAACTTCGCCGCGATGCTTCTGACAAAGGGCCGGCTTTCCGCCGGCACGACGAAGCGGTCACCATCAAGTTCAAGCAGCCGCGCAGGACCATGAAGAGCCGTGGAACTCGCCTTGAGGAGAAGTCTTTGGCCGGCTTCGCCAAAGCGCTCCACCAGCTCAATCGCCGAGAAGGCGAAGTCACACATCAATCGCTCGATGATCCAGCCGCGAACACGGTCGCCGTCGGAAAGCGCGATACCCCGATCAGCGGCCAGCCCGCCATCAGCAACCATGCGTCCATACTCGGCGGTCGAAGGCATGTTCTGTGCATAGCCCTGGCGAAACTGGCTGATGGATGACGGGCCAAGGCCAATCAAGGTCTCGCAGCGATCCTCGGTATAGCCCTGGAAGTTCCGGTGCAGTGTTCCGGCGCGGGCGGCAAGCGCGAGGGCATCGCCCGGTTTGGCGAAATGGTCGAGCCCGATTGCTTCGTATCCCTGGTCCACGATCGCCCGCGCCGCAAGTTGCGATTGAGCAAACCGCTCTGCCGGACCCGGCAGCCATGCCTCGTCGATCATCGTCTGATGTTTCTTGAACCACGGCACATGGGCGTAGCCAAAAAGCGCTATCCGATCCGGTTCCAGGGTCAGTGCCTGCGCGACGGTGGAGGAGACACTCTCCCTGGTCTGGTGTGGCAAGCCGTAGAGCAGGTCCAGATTGACCGATTCGACGCCGCGCGAACGAACGCCGTCGACTACCGCTTTGGTCTGCAAAAAGCTCTGCTCGCGGTTAATTGCCTTTTGCACCTTCGGGTCAAAATCCTGGACGCCGAGGCTCGCACGGGTCATGCCGATTTCGGCGAGTGCGTCGAGGCGGGCATCGTCCATATCATTGGGTTCGATTTCGACGCTGATCTTGGCGCCGGGAAGAAAGGTGAAGCTGTTGCGCAGGGCGGTTCCCAGCGCCACCAGATCCTCCGGTTTGAGCATCGTTGGCGAACCGCCGCCGAAATGGACGGCACGCACGCGGCCCTTGCCTGCGACAAGACCGGCGACGGTGGCGATCTCGGCATGCAGTGAGCGAAGATATGTGGTCACCGGTTCGTAGTGGCGTGTCTGCTTGGTATGGCAGGCACAGAACCAGCAAAGCTTGTCGCAGTACGGGATGTGCAGATAGAGCGAGATCTCGTCACCACCTTCGAGCGCCTCCAACCAGCCTCGGTAAACGACGGCATCGACCCCCGCATGGAAATGCGGCGCGGTCGGATAACTGGTATAGCGCGGGACGTTCTCGCCAAGTCTGGCAGCTAGCTCCAGTCGCATGTCGTGGTCCACCGTGTTTGCGTCGCCGGAACTGTGGATGCTTGGATGAGCCTAAGCCCTGATTTCGATCAACCTTCAGCACGGACAAACTGCCGCAAGGATTTTTCTACCGTCGATTGCTATCCTCCCGCACTGGACCGGTAGAGCGATCGAATGACATTACGGCAGGACAGTCACAGTTCCGGCATTCCCGTTCTTTGCCTGTCTTGCGAGGCACGGCACCGCGGTGTCTGTGGTGCGCTCGAACCAGACCATTTGGCTCAGCTCGCCAAGACGTCGTCGCGGCACAATATCGAGCCGGGGGTCGAACTGATCGGCGACGCCGAGGCGGTCGACTGTTATTCAAACGTGCTTTCAGGCGTGGTGAAGCTCACGAAGAGCCTTTCGGACGGCCGCCAGCAGATCGTCGGTCTCCAGTTCGCGCCGGATTTTCTGGGACGGCCCTTCAAGATGAAAAGCGCGATCAATGCGGAAGCGGCAACAGCTGTCTCGCTATGCTCGTTTCCGAGAGCGGCCATCGAACGGATGATGAAGGAATCACCGGAATTTGTGCATCGCCTGTTCAAGCAGGCGCTGAACGAACTCGACGAGGCACGCGAATGGATGGTGACTCTGGGGCGCAAGACCGCACCGGAGAAGGTGGCGAGCTTTCTCCTCATGATCGCCCGGAACATCGGTTCCAGTGTTGACCCGGCGGCTAGGTCGGCGTGCTTCGAGCTGCCGATGACGCGTGCCGACATCTCTGATTTCCTTGGAATTACAAACGAGACCGTGAGCCGTCAGCTGACCAGCCTGAGAATGGACGGCGTGATTCGGATCGAGAACAACCGCCGTGTCACCGTGGACAGCATGAGCCGGCTGGAACGGCGCTGCGGCGGCCGAGGCGCAACCGCCGTTTGAATGACACCGAAGCTGCATGGCCTACGTCACTTATTTCGTTCGGGGCAGGGCATGCTCGCGTTGGGCTTAGAAGAAGCCGCATAGCGACAGCCCGCTCTCCATCCGATCGCCTGAGCCAGGTGTGTTTCGGCCAACTCGTCGGCGAAGCATCCATCCTCGAGGTGCTCGACGTGCAACCGGCTGTTCCAGGCAGGATTGCACTCGGCCGAAGTCAATACGCCTCATACGCAGGGGAAAATCGCCGTCTCCCCGAACCATGAATGTCACGAAGGCAGCGCAACGCTGGCGCTGGATGTCCCAAGGCATTGAAACGATCGACGTTCGGCAAGGCATCGGCCTACTTTCTAGCGTCACAGAAGGCGCGCTTCCCCACACGCCCGCGATCGCCTCCATACCCGGCCCGACCGGGGACGCGGGGCCTGTCCGTAAGCGTGGCGGCCGGTGCTGCGCTTCCACATTCGATCGCCACAGTCTGATCGCACCGAACTCGATGCTGCTCGAAGCAAAATCGTGCGGCTCTGACATGGATCAGGGCGAGCAGGCCACGGCTGCGCAATAAGGCACTGCGGTTTGGCGCCCGCCGGAATTGGAAATCGGGGCTTGCGATGAAATTCGGCACAGAGATCGTCCTTCTAAGCCTGTTTGCGTTTGCGGCCCTGGTGGCTGCCGGCTTCGGCGTAGATGAACCTTTTCGCCGGCATATGTGGGTTTTGTTCTTCGCCGTGGCTGGCTTCACTGCGATTCTGTTGCGCAACACGGAGTTCAAGCCGGCAGTTCCGATCGACCCCGCCGCTTACATGGATGGGCCGATCCGCTACGGTGCCATCGCCACCGTATTCTGGGGCGTCGTCGGCATGCTGGTCGGCGTGGTCATCGCCCTGCAGCTCGCCTACCCCGATCTCAACATCCAGCCCTGGTTCAATTTCGGCCGACTGCGGCCTTTGCATACTTCCGGCGTGGTTTTTGCCTTCGGCGGCAATGCACTCATCTGCACGTCACTTTATGTCGTGCAGCGGACCTGTCGTGCCAGGCTGTTCGGCGGCGATCTCACCTGGTTCGTGTTCTGGGGCTATCAGCTGTTCATCGTCATGGCGGCAACCGGATACCTGCTCGGTATCACCGAGAGCCGCGAATACGCCGAGCCCGAATGGTATGTGGACCTGTGGCTGACCATTGTCTGGGTCGCCTATCTCATCCTGTTCCTCGGCACGATCCTGAAGCGCAAGGAACCGCACATCTATGTCGCCAACTGGTTCTACCTTGCCTTCATCGTGACCATCGCAATGCTGCATGTGATCAACAACCTGTCGATGCCAGTCTCCTTCCTGGGCTCCAAGAGCTATTCAGCCTTCTCCGGCGTACAGGACGCCCTGACGCAATGGTGGTACGGCCACAATGCCGTCGGCTTCTTCCTCACCGCCGGCTTCCTCGGCATGATGTATTATTTCGTGCCCAAGCAAGCCAACCGACCGGTCTATTCCTACCGGCTGTCGATCATCCACTTCTGGGCTTTGATCTTTCTCTACATCTGGGCCGGTCCGCACCACCTCCACTACACCGCCCTGCCGGACTGGGCCCAGACGCTCGGCATGGTGTTCTCAATCATGCTCTGGATGCCCTCGTGGGGCGGCATGATAAACGGCCTGATGACGCTCTCGGGCGCCTGGGACAAGCTGCGCACCGACCCGATCATCCGTATGATGGTGATGGCCATCGCCTTCTACGGGATGTCGACCTTCGAAGGCCCGATGATGTCAATCAAGGCCGTCAACTCGCTCTCGCACTACACCGACTGGACCATCGGTCACGTCCATTCGGGCGCGCTCGGATGGGTTGGCATGATCTCGTTCGGCGCGATTTATTTCATGGTCCCGAAGTTATGGAATCGCGACCGGCTTTATTCGCTGCGGCTCGTCAACTGGCACTTCTGGCTGGCGACGCTTGGGATCGTCGTTTACGCCGCGGTGATGTGGGTCTCCGGCGTCATGCAGGGCCTGATGTGGCGCGAATACAACGAGCAGGGCTTCCTGGTCTACTCCTTCGCCGAAACCGTCGGCGCCATGCATCCCTACTACATGATGCGTGCCATCGGCGGCGCGATGTATCTGTCGGGCGCCCTCATCATGGCCTGGAACATCGCCATGACCATCCTCGGCTACCAGCGCGAGGAGGATCCGATGCCGCGCTCCATCCCCGCCCTCCAGCCTGTGCGATCAGGAGCCAGAAAATGGGCTTGATGGACAGACACGCGGTCATCGAGAAGAACGCCACACTGCTTCTCCTCGGGTCCCTGCTGGTCGTAACAATCGGCGGTATCGTCGAGATCGCGCCGCTCTTCTATCTCGACAACACCATCGAGAAGGTCGAAGGCATGCGGCCCTATTCGCCGCTCGAGCTCGCCGGGCGCAACATCTATGCGCGCGAGGGCTGTTACCTCTGCCACAGCCAGATGATAAGGCCGTTCCGCGACGAGGTCGAGCGCTACGGCCACTATAGCCTGGCGGCCGAGTCGATGTACGACCACCCGTTCCAGTGGGGCTCGAAGCGCACGGGGCCGGATCTCGCCCGGGTCGGCGACCGCTACTCCAACGCATGGCATGTACAGCATCTCACCGAACCACGCTCCGTGGTGCCGGAATCGATCATGCCGGGCTATGCCTTCCTGAAGGACACACGGATCGAGGTGAAGGATTTCTCGACGCATCTGATCGCCAACAGCCGTGTCGGTGTGCCCTATTCAGACGACATGATCGCTCATGCCAATGCCGATCTCATGGCGCAGGCCGATGCGAATGCCGATACATCGGGCCTGGAGAGACGCTATCCGAAGGCCAAGCTTGGGGACTTCGACGGCGATCCGCAGCAGGTCACCGAAATGGATGCGCTGGTCGCCTATCTCCAGATGCTCGGCACGCTGGTCGATTTCAGGACCTATGACGAAGCCGCCGGTTACCGCTGAGGAGAATGGCGATGACCTACAATTTCATGCGGGAGTTTGCCGACAGCTGGGGCCTGCTTGCCATGGCACTTTTCTTCCTCGGATGCGTTGCCTTTGCACTTCGTCCCGGCAGCCGCAGGCAAGCCGAGAGAGCCGCTCACATTCCTCTCAAGGACGACTGATCATGGGCAGCGAGCATATCGACGAGGTTTCGGGTATCTCGACGACCGGCCATGAGTGGGACGGCATCAAGGAACTCAACAACCCGCTTCCCCGCTGGTGGGTCATCACCTTCTACATCACCATTGCCTGGGCGATCGGCTACACCGTCGTCTATCCGGCATGGCCGATGCTGACTTCCGCGACCAGGGGTGTGCTGGGGTATTCGAGCCGCAGAGACGTCAAGAATGAACTGGCCGCGGCCGAAGTGGCCAAGGGTAAATTTGTCGCTGCCATTCAGGCGAAGACCGTCTCCGAGATTACTGCCGACGATACGCTACGCGAATTCGCCGTCGCCGCAGGTGGCGCCGCGTTCAAGGTCAATTGCGTGCAGTGCCATGGCTCGGGCGCTCAAGGGTCCAAGGGTTTTCCCAACCTAAACGACGACGATTGGCTGTGGGGTGGCAACGCCGAACAGATCCAGCAGACGATTGCGCACGGCATCCGCTTCGCATCAGACCCGGATACGCGCCTGTCGGAAATGCCTGCTTTTGGCGACATCATCACGACGGATCAGATCAAGCAGGTCGGCGCCTATGTCGCAAGCCTCTCCGATCCTGTTCAGGACACAAGCCTGATCGAACTCGGCGCCAATGTTTTCGCCGAGAATTGTGCGGCCTGTCATGGTGAGAATGCAAAGGGCAACAGGGAGCTCGGCGCACCCGACCTGACCGACGCGATCTGGCTATACGGGTCTGGCGAAACAGCCATCGCCGCGCAGGTCCGCGCGCCGAAGCACGGCGTCATGCCGGCCTGGATCGGGCGTCTCGGCGAGATCAAGGCCAAGGAACTCGCGGTCTATGTCCATTCGCTTGGTGGCGGAGAATAGGTACGCAGCCTATTCTCGTCCTCCCCCCCACCGCCAAGCGACGAGGCCCGGCGCGAGCCGGGCCTCGGCATCATCCAGAAACCGATGGGTCGCTGGTGACTGGAGCTTCTCGTGCTCGATAACACGCAAATAGAACGGCTCGAAGCCGATGCGGTCAACTCCGCCAAGACCCGTCAGCCGCTCTATGCCGCACGCAAGAAGATCTTCCCGAACCGGGCCTCTGGCAGTTTCCGCCGCTTCAAGTGGTCGGTGATGGCAATCACGCTGGGGATCTACTACCTGACACCTTGGCTGCGGTGGGATCGCGGGCCATTTGCCCCGGACCAGGCCGTGCTGGTCGATCTTGCCAACCGGCGTTTCTACTTCTTCTTCATCGAGATATGGCCGCAGGAATTCTATTATGTGGCCGGCCTGCTGGTCATGGCCGGTATCGGCCTTTTCCTGATCACATCCACCGTCGGCCGGGCCTGGTGCGGCTATACGTGCCCGCAGACCGTGTGGGTCGATCTGTTTGTGGTCGTCGAGCGAGCCATCGAGGGCGACCGCAACGCGCGCATCAAGCTCGATGCCGGTCCCTGGACTGCGCGCAAACTCGTGCTGCGAACATCGAAACACGCCATTTGGCTGGTCATAGGGATGCTGACCGGCGGCGCCTGGATCTTCTATTTCGCCGATGCGCCGACGCTGCTTGGGGAACTCTTCACCGGCACCGCCGCCCCCGTCGCCTACATCACCGTGTCCGTGCTGACGGCGACGACCTATACGTTCGGCGGGCTGATGCGCGAGCAGGTCTGCACCTACATGTGCCCATGGCCGCGCATCCAGGCGGCCATGCTCGACGAGAATTCCCTCACCGTCACCTATAATGACTGGCGCGGCGAACGGCGCTCGCGTCACGCCAAGAGGGTCCTTGCCGCCGGGCAGCCCGTCGGCGACTGCGTCGACTGCAATGCCTGTGTCGCGGTGTGCCCGATGGGGATCGACATTCGTGATGGCCAGCAGCTTGAATGCATCACCTGCGCGCTCTGCATCGATACCTGTGACGGTATCATGGACAAGCTCGGCAGGGAGCGCGGACTGATTTCCTATGCGACGCTGGCCGACTACAACGCCAATATGATGCTGGCGACCCCGGGCGGCTCCGGTTCAGTCAACCCGTCACTGGTCAGGAGCGCTGACGGCCTGTTCTCCGACAAGGTGGCCCGTTTCCATATCCGCAAGATCTTTCGCCCGCGCACCTTCATCTACATGGGCGCCTGGTCGGCGGTCGGTCTCGCGCTGCTCTATTCGCTGCTGACCCGCGAACGGCTCGAATTGAATGTCCTGCACGATCGCAACCCGCAGTTCGTGACGCTGTCCGACGGTTCGATCCGCAACGGCTACACCGTCAAGCTGCTCAACATGATCCCCGAACCAAGAACGATCATTGTCACGATGCAGGGCCTGCATGGAGCCGAAATGAGCGTTGTCGGCATCGACCTGCCGGCGGATCGCTCCTTCGCCATCCCGGTCGAACCCGACCGGCTCAAGATGCTCAAGGTTTTCGTGCGTCAGCCGGCAGATCAGGTTCGGGGTGCAGCGCAAAGCTTCAAGTTCCGGGTCGAAAACAAGGCACCGTTCGAGTCGGACGAATACACGGCCACTTTCAACGCACCGGAGAGCGCCAGATGAGCGACACCTCGCGACAATCTCGCGAATTCACCGGCAGGCATATGCTGTTCACCATCCTTGGCTTCTTCGGCGTGGTCATAGCGGTCAATCTGACGATGGCGACGCTCGCCAACACGAGCTGGACCGGCCTTGTCGTCGAAAACATCTATGTGGCGAGCCAGCAGTTCAACAAGAAGGCCGAGGAGGGGCGAGCTCAGGCAGCCCTCGGCTGGACTGGCAAACTGACCATCGCAGGCGGTGAGGTCCGCTACAGCCTCACCGATGCTGTCGGCAAGCCGGTTGCCTTGCATGGCGTCAAGGTGCTGTTTCGTCATCCCGCCTACGAGGCCGAGGACAAATCCGTCACTCTTGCCGCTGCCTCCGGTCAGATATTCGCCGCGCACCACATGCCCACGGATGGCGTCTGGATCGTCGAAATCGACGCCGATGCGAGCCTTGCGGAACCCTATCGCGACGTTCGCCGGATCATGATTTCCCACGGGGCGCTGCAATGAGCTGCTGCGCGCCAGGCGCCGAAATGGCATTGGACCTGGAAAAGGTCACACTGGTCCTGCCTTCTGGCCAGGAAATCAGACTGGCGAGCCGCTCGATTGGCGAAAATCTTCGCCAGACCGACCTCTCGGTGCCGGCTGTGCATTGTGCCGCCTGCATCCAGACGATCGAGACGGCGATCGGTAAGCTGGATCGCGTCGAAGGCGCTCGTGTCAATCTTTCAACGAAACGTGTTTCGGTCCGGTGGCGCGGCGACGAGGTTCCGCCATTCGTCGCCACACTTGGACGGCTGGGCTATGGCGCGCACCTGTTCGATCCCGAGGCTGACGGGAAGGACAGGACGCTCTCGGAACTGATCCGCGCCGTCGCGGTCGCCGGCTTTGCGGCGGGCAACATCATGCTGCTATCAGTCTCCGTCTGGTCCGGCGCGCAAGGCGCGACCCGCGACCTGTTCCATTGGGTCTCGGCCTTGATTGCCATTCCTGCGCTCGCTTTCGCCGGCGGCATCTATTTTCGCTCGGCCTGGAATGCGCTGCGCCACAGCCGCATGAACATGGACGTGCCGATCGCGGTCGGGGTATCGCTCGCTTACGCCATGAGCCTCTACGAGACGATCAACCATGGCGACCATGCTTATTTCGACGCGTCGGTGTCGCTGCTGTTCTTTCTGCTGATCGGCCGCACGCTGGATCACGTGATGCGGGAACGGGCACGGACGGCCGTAAACGGACTGGCTCGGCTGGCGGCGCGCGGCGCCATGGTGCTGCGCGAGGATGGTTCGCGCGACTACTTGCCGGTTGGCGAGATCGAACCAGGAATGGAGCTCTTGATTGCGGCTGGCGAGAGGGTGCCCATCGACGGCAGGATCATTGGCGGGGCATCGGATCTCGACTGTTCCCTGGTTTCCGGGGAAAGCACGCCCAGAACGGTGGGCCCGGGGGCGCAGGTCCAGGCCGGTACACTCAATCTCACCGGTCCGCTGACCATCGAGGCGACGGCCGCCGCGAAGGATTCATTCCTGGCCGAAATCGTTCGGCTGATGGAAGCGGCAGAGGGCGGCCGCGCCCGCCATCGCAGGATCGCCGATCGCGTCTCCGCGCTCTATGCCCCCGTGGTCCACCTCACCGCCTTTGTGACGTTCCTCGGCTGGATGGCGGCGACCGGCGACTGGCACCGGGCAATAACAATCGCAATCGCCGTTTTGATCATTACATGCCCGTGTGCGCTCGGTCTCGCCGTGCCGATCGTGCAGGTGGTCGCTGCGCGGCGGCTGTTTGAAAGCGGCGTCATGGTCAGGGACGGCTCCGCCATTGAGCGCCTGGCCGGGATCGACACGGCATTGTTCGACAAAACCGGCACGCTTACGCTCGGACTGCCCAGGCTGATCAATGCGCCGTCCATCGATCCGACGATGCTCGCCATGGCGGCCGAGATGGCAGCGCATTCCAGCCATCCCTTTTCGAAGGCAATCGCTGGCAATGCAGCCTTTGCCGGCCAGCCGAAACTCGCGTCCGTCAGCGAGCATCCGGGCTTCGGCATCGAAGCCATCGCCGAGGGCAGTACCTGGCGACTGGGTCGCCGCGGATGGGGTGAGTGGAAAGCCCGGACCGGCGGCGAAGGCAAACAAGGCTATGGCGGAACCGTTCTGACGAAGGACGGGGTCATTGTCGCGACTTTCGATTTCGAGGATGAGCTGCGTGCCGATGCCAAGGCGGCCATCGAGCAACTGAACGGCGCCGGCGTGTCGGTGGAGATGCTGTCGGGCGACACAGAAGCTGCCTGCGGCGAAGTCGCGGAAGCACTGGGCGTCGAGCGCTTCGTTCCCGCGTTGCTTCCCTCCGGGAAGGTCGATCACATCGAAGCATTGACGCGAACTGGCCACAAGGTGCTGATGGTCGGCGATGGGCTCAACGACACGCCTGCATTGGGCGCCGCACACGTTTCGATCGCTCCGGCCACGGCGGCGGATATCGGTCGCAACGCCGCGGATTTCGTGTTCCTGCGTAAAAGTCTTCTGGCGGTCCCACTTGCTTTAGACATTTCGCGGAAGGCCGGACGGCTGATCCGGCAGAACATCGCCATCGCGATCGTTTACAATGGCATCGCCGTGCCGGTCGCCATTCTGGGGCACGTTACGCCACTGATCGCTGCGGTCGCAATGTCCGCCTCCTCCCTCCTGGTCATCGGCAATGCGCTACGCCTGCAAGGTTTCGTGTCACATGCATCGGTGCAAGATGCCCGACATGACAGGCGCTCCGACATTGGCGCACTGGCACAATCCTCATGACGACGCTCGCCTACCTCATACCTGTGGCCCTGTTCCTCGGAGCGCTTGGGCTGGCGGGGTTCCTGTGGGCCTTGAGGAGCGGCCAATATGAAGATCTCGATGGCGCCGCCGAGCGGATCCTGATCGACCGCGACGAGCCACGCAGTTGACCCAGCCTGCCCTGCGACGACTCGCTCGAATATTTCCGCGGTTGCTTCGCGTCATGCCGATTTCGGCGCGCGACGGGTCCGAACGGATCAGCCAGAATACGTTGCCGAACTCTCGGCCAGGAAAGGGCCGCACCTAACGGGAAGCCGGCCATTCCATGATGACCTGACCAGACCATGGCGTGGCGATCGACCAGTCGACCGTGAACCTGCCGTTGCCGCGTTTATCGAGCCTGCTTGAGCCACATCAGGGTTATCTCTTCATCGGCATGGTTTCATTGAGCATTTTTGAACGGAGAACGGATGTCTAACGGACGGTTAGGTCGCGTGGAGACGCTTGGGGAGATGAGCCGCAAACCGTGGATCGATTGCGATGCGTTCCAGTGCCCTTCGTCGCAGATAGCCGACGCAATGGCGGCACGCTGATGGCCGGCTCTGTCGATAGATTCGACGTTATTGTCGTCGGAGCCGGGCCGGTCGGACTTTCCTTCGCCGCATCGCTTGCCCAGAGCCGACTCGAGGTGGCAGTGGTTGAACGGCAGTCGCTCGAAAGCCTGGCGAATCCGGGCTTCGACGGTCGCGAGATCGCGCTGACCCACGCATCGGTTGGAATCCTTCGCGAGCTCGGCGCCTGGGATGCCATCCCCGCTTCGGACAAATCACCGCTACAAGGCGCGCGCGTGCTCAACGGATCGAGCCCTTTCGCCCTGAGCTTCGATTCTCCCAGCGGATCTGGGGAACCACTCGGAATTCTGGTCCCAAATTGTCGGATCCGCGACGCCCTGTTCAAGCTTGTCCACTTCCAGGATCATGCCCAGCTGCTGTGCGGCCGCTCGGTCGTCAATGCAACAACCAGCCACAAAGAAGCAGTCATAACGCTCTCTGATGGCAGGCAATTGGCCGCTCGGCTGCTCGTTGCAGCGGATTCGCGTTTGTCCGCGACGCGCGACCTGCTCGGCATTGGCGCCGACATCAATCGGCTTGGCAACTCCATGCTGATTTGCCGGGTGAGGCACGAGCGCGCCCATCACCAGATCGCGGTCGAATGGTTCGATCACCATCAGACGATAGCGATGTTGCCGCTCATGGAAGGCGTGTCGTCGCTGCTTCTCACTTTGCGCTCAAGCGAGGCCGACAGACTGCTTGCTCTCGACGACGATTTGTTCCTCATGGAATCGACGAGCCGGTGTCGAGGACGCCTCGGAGAGATGACCTTGGCAAGCACCCGCCATGCCTATCCGCTGGTCACGACCTGGGCGCACAAGTTCTGGGCTCCGAGTGCGGCACTGATCGGCGATGCTGCCCTCGGCATGCACCCGGTGACCGCGCATGGCTTCAACATCGGCCTCAGTGGCCAGAAGCAACTCGCCGATAGAATCCTGGCGGCATGTCGCGAGCGCCGCGACATTGCTGATCCCGACATGCTCGGCAGATACGAAAGCCGGCTGCGTCTGTCGGCGGCACCGCTCTATCATGCTACGAATGCGCTTGTCGCTCTCTACTCAGGCGAGCACCCGGCGGCACGGCTTGCAAGACATGCAGGGCTTCGCTTTGCCCAATATCTTCCATTTATCCGCCATGGCATTTCGGCCATGCTCAGGCGGTGAATCGCAGGCAGCGCTGCCGCTCTGGAACGCTATCTCGGCCCGGCTTCCTTTTGTCTCGCCGGGCGCGTTGATGCCGTTTGCAGGGCTGCTTCCATGGTGACGTTGCCGATCCTGGGATGATTCGGATCAAGGCACGCGTGCGGGAAGAGCTCGATGGTCAGACGGCAAGGCCAAGAGCAGACGTGCGCGCCGAAGCCATGGTGAGCGCACTGGCTACCCCTGCTGGATAGTTAACCCGTCCTTCAGTGGGCTTGCGTAAGCTTGTCGTCGCGAACAACGATGGGAGCAAGCCGGTCCGTCCATGGCCCCGAAGAATGAAGACACGCTGGAGGCCAAAATCCGTCAGGATCAGCTTGCTGACCTGAGGGCCGGCCTCTTCGTGTCGATGCCGATAAGCGCTATCCTGTCAGGCCTGATTTGGGCGGTGCACGCCCTTTCTGGCAGCGGCTTTGCCGCTGCAATCTGGTTCCTGGTCGTCAATGCGATAAATGCCGCCCGCCTTGCACTCGCGCGTTATCAGCTAAAGGAAACAAGGCGCCATGACAATTTCGTGGGGGTTTTGCCGCGGCTTCGCTGGTTTGGCATCCTTGCTCTTCTGGCAGGGTTTGCCTGGTCCTTCCTGGCCGTCCTGACTGTTGGATACACGACACCTCAAGCACCGCTGCATCTGGTCATTCTGGCGGGCATTTCAGCTGGTGCGGTTACATACGGCAGTTCGTATGCCGCGGCGGCGATCAACTTCATAACACCTCCGCTCCTCATCACGGTGGGATGCCTTTTGGCGAAAGGCAATTTTGAAGACTACATTCTGGCTTTTACCATTCTGCTCTTCATGGGCGGCTTGGTTCGAGCTTCGTGTGTTGGGCAAGCACGGTTCCGCGAAGCGAGCCGCCTGAGGCATGAGGCTGAGCGGCTTGCGGCGGAGATGAAGGCCAGTTCCAGGCAGGACCACCTGACGGCCCTTCTCAACAGGCGTGGCCTCGAAGACGCTATCGGACGGTTCGAGACCGCGGATGGCCCCTTCGTGGCAATGCTGATTGATCTGGACGGGTTCAAATCCGTCAACGATACCTACGGTCACAGGACCGGTGATGAACTGCTTCTCAGGATCGCGCGCCGCATAGAGGAGGAAGCACCGGAAGGCTCAACGCTCGCTCGTATCGGCGGCGATGAATTCGTGCTGTTTTTTCCCTCAACGAGGGTTTCGGTTTCTGCCAGTGATCTCGCCTCCGATATCATAGCCAAAATTGCCCGCCCCTATATCGAGGTCGCGTCCGTCCGTGTCGGGGCATCGATAGGAATATACTTGGCGCAGACGCCGGGCCTGACGGAAATGTTGTTGCGGGCGGATATCGCCCTTTATACGGCCAAGCGTCGTGGCAGGAACGAATTTTGCCTGTTCGATGCCGAACTCGACAGGGAACTGCAACGCCGCCAGTCCGTCGAACGGGACCTTCATTCGGCGATAAAGACGAGAAGCTTGCAACCTTGGTTCCAGCCGATCGTGAAACTCGACACCGAGGCCGTGGTCGGTTTTGAAGCCTTGCTGAGGTGGTCCCATCCGACTCATGGTGCCATCTCTCCACCCGAAATCATCACAGCTGCACGCGAAACCGGTATGCTTCAGCTGCTGACGCAAACCGTATTCGCCGATTGTTGTGCTTTTATCGACGGCTTGGTGAAAGCTGACTGTCGTGATCTCCGTGTGGCGATGAATGTTTCACCGCGCGAACTGGAAGCCGGCGATATCGACGACATGGTTCTGGATGGTCTGGCGGCAAGAGGTCTGCCTGCAACGATGTTCGAGATCGAGATTACCGAAGAATCCCCGGTGGACCCGGACAGAGTGGATGAAAAGCTCGGACGGCTTTCACATGCCGGCATTTCCATTGCGCTCGATGACTTCGGCACCGGCTTTTCCACGTTGGCATCGCTCAAGGACAGTCGGATACGCAAGGTGAAAATAGACCAGGGCTTCATTCGCGGCTTGGCCAAGTCCCGAGAGGACCGACTGCTTGTCAAATCGGTCATCGATCTCGGTAACATGCTCGGGATCGAGGTCATGGCCGAGGGCGTCGAAACAGAGGCGGATCGGCAAACCCTGCACAAGCTTGGCTGCAGGACCGCTCAGGGCTTCCTGTTCTCGAAGGCGGTGCCTCTGAGCCAAGCACTAGAAATGGCAGTCAAACAGCACGCCAACCAGTTGTGACCGCTCCCGCCGCGCTGTCTCTCGCGGCCGTGCGCTCATGAATGGCGGGTATCTGAACGTCCTTGTTTGAAGAGCATGACAGTCCGTGCTGTGCGTCAGCCGGCGAACAGTTCTTTGTAGCCAGTCGTCACCATCCAGTTCGCCCGGTCGATATGGCTGCGAAGAGCCTTGCGGGCGCGGACCGGTTCAAGGGCCGGGTCGATGCCGAGAATGAGATCAGCCATCTCCTCTTCGCTGGCATTGTCGGCGCAGGCATCCAGGATCCGCAGGTAGATCGTGAAATGCTCCCTGTCGTAGCTCGTGAGGTTCTCCGACCAGGGGACTTCATCGCTCAACGTTGAGCTTCGACTTTCATCTGTTCCCATTGGTCGATTCATGCTGCGAACCTCGCATGTTGAGCGCGCGCAGCATATCCCAAAATGGGATAATCCGAAACCGGGATTAGTCGCTGATCCGGTCTTTACCCGACCGGTTCGCCTACATGCCCAAGTCTCTTCGATCGCCCCGCCACCAGCGGTTTCTGGCCGAGTTGGTTGCCCTGCGCAAGGCCAAAGGCCTGACTCAGGCGCAGGTGGCCGAGAAGCTTGATCGTCCCCAATCCTTCGTGGCCAAGTACGAGGGTGGAGAGCGGCGTCTCGACGTCATCGAGTTTCTCGACTTAACTGCGGCGCTTGACGCTGATCCGTGCGAGATTCTGTCCAGCCTGCGGGCTAACGGGCGCCTGCGCGTTTAACGGCTCGCGCCGGTACCGTGAACCGAGCGTGCTTTTCTTCGGCAAGCTGCCATTCCGCTGCGGGTGGGTCTTTACCAAGCCATGCCGATATAGGATGATAATCCTAATTATATACTTGACGTACCAAGCCGAATTTTCAATGAATGCAAGGAGCTACCGCCAATTTTCGACCTGACCAACGAAATTTACCACGACGCTGACAAGGCCCGCGAGCATCTGGAGACTATCCATTGGCCTCATGGCCCGTTCTGCCCGCATTGTGGCAACGCCAACCCCGAGCGCATCACGAAGCTGGCGGGCAAGTCCACGCGCCCCGGCGTCTACAAATGCAACGAATGCCGTTTGCCTTTCACGGTCACGGTCGGCACCGTCTTTGAGCGTTCCAAGATCGGCCTGCATAGATGGGTGCTGGCTTCGCATCTCTACGCTTCGTCCAAGAAAGGCATGAGTGCCATCAGTTGCATCGTATGCTTGGCGTCACCTACAAGACCGCTTGGTTTATGGCGCACCGCATCCGCGAAGCCATGCAAGAGGGTGTTGCTTCTGCTGGTCCTATCGGCGGCAACGGCAAGACTGTTGAGGCCGACGAAACCTACATCGGAAAGCGCGAGACGCCTCGCGTATCAGCCCAACGTAAGGGTCGTCCTTTCACCAAGAAAGGCGAGGGCGGCGGTCGCGAAAAGCGCATCGTCGTCGGCTTGGTCGAGCGCGGCGGCAAGGCTCGCATGTTCCATTTGAACGACGCCACCAAGGCAACCGTCCGTGACGTGCTGGTGCGCAACGTGTCGCGAGATACCATCCTCTACACCGATGCGTCGAACCTCTACACAGAGACTGGCGGCGAGTCGCTACCCACAAGACCACGAAGCATTCGGACGGCGAATATGTCCGCTACGAGGACGGGATCGCCATCCATTCGAACACCATTGAGAACGTGTTCTCAGTCTTCAAGCGCGGCATGATCGGCGTCTACCAGCATTGCGGCGAGGCGCATTTGCATCGCTACCTTGCCGAGTTTGATTTCCGCTACCATCGCCGCATGGCTCTGAAAGTCTCAGATGCAGAACGCGCCGAGGATTTGCTTCGCATGGCCCGCGACTAGCGCCTTATCTATCGGCGGATTGGTGAAGCCGGTCACGCCTAAGCAGAAGGCGCGACGACTCCTGTGGATACGTAGAAAAAAGAGAACAAAACGAGATTGACGATCTTGTGCGAATCAAAGTTTCGCCAGAACGTAAAAGGCGACCGTCTGAACCACGGTCGCCTTTAAGTTGAAACCAAGCCGTTGGAGGGCTTGTTTGTGATCACGTCCATTAAGTTGCGCGTTACGCGATTCACGTCAAGCCCTCCTGTGGCGCAAATCACAGGAGGCCTACATGGCCGGAACTTTCCGAGTAAATTGTCACAAGCCTGATAACGCCGACAAAGACCGTCGTCTTCAGGGCCTCGGCGGCCCTGCCGCTGGCGGCTGGTATCGAGACATCGATACGATGATAAACAACGTCGAAAACGAAAATGAGCAATACTGGACGGTAGCGCCGACAGGAGAGTCCGTGTGGATTGTCGTACGCCAGCGTTCGAACGGACGGAAGTATCTTAAGACGGAGCCTGACGGCGTGGAGCCGAATAACCTGCTGGCACTCCCTCACTGTCCTTAGAGCCATCTGGCGCTACAGGCTGCTTGCCCTTCCCGGTCTTATGATCGGGAGGGGTTTTCAACAGGCGTCGCAAAATCTCGTCGCCCTTGTCCTGGTCTTTGTCTTTGGGGGATTCTGACATGGCTACCTACAACGATCTCAACAACCTAAGTAGTGATTCGGACATCGCAACCGCATTGGGCGATATGGTCGTCGCTTGGGCGAACGCTGAAACCACACTCATGCATGCCATGTGTTCAATCTGTAACATGTCGACCAACATGGCGCATTTCGGCTACTATCGTATTCCAACTTTTGAAGCCCGAGTTAAGTTCCTCCTAGCGATGATCCCCGAGTGGGATACGTCTTCCGATCGAGACGCCATCTCAAAGGCAATTGAGAAAATCAGCGGCATGTCGGGCACGCGCAACAACTGGGTTCACGGAATCTGGAGCAAGGAAAAGACAACAGGCCAAGTTGTTGTGTTCAATTTCCGCGCCGCCGAAAACAAGGGCAGGAACAAGCCCGTCAAAGCGCATGACATCAACCACCATGTCGAAACCCTGATAGCCAATACTAAGGCTCTACGGAAGCTGCTCCCACCACTGCCATAGATGAGTAAATCTTGGCGCCCATCCTTTGGTCGACAACGTCTCCCGTGGCGGTGTGAGGGCACCCAGACGAACGGAAATGCTCGCTTCGACCATCAGCGGCGTAATCTCGTTTTCAGTACCGGCCTGCCCGGCTGCTTTATCGAATCGATCATTGGTACGTCAAGTATACAATTGGGATGATAATCCTAGGTGGGGCGATTCCTCAACGGAGATCGCAATGGCTCGGACCAAACTTTCCAAGCAGCTTTCACAGGCTGAAATCGAGCGCTTTCTGGCGGAGGCGGAACGGCTGCACAAGAGCATCGTCCAGCCGCTTCTATCACCCACCAGCAACCATTACCGGCCTCTCCAACGCACCCATGAAGCGCTGTTAAAGACGGTGAAGGATATCACGCAAACGTCGCATTCTCTCTTCGGAGGGAGGGGGCGTAGGCAATCATCGCTATCAAGACAACTCCTGGCTGGCTTTCTTGCCTTCGAATCGACCCTGCCGCTGTCAGCGCAACATCAAAGCCAATATAAGCCACAAAACGGGCGAGCGCGTCTATCATGATCCCAGACAGGAATATTACTGGGATACGCGCCTCAACCTGTTGAAAGGCGAGCGCTGGTTTTGTTCGGATGAAGCCGCGCCACGGCGGTGATGTCGTCGAGTTTCTTGACGTAACTGCGGCGCTTGACGATGATCCGTGCGAAAAATCTGTCCAGCCTGCCGTCCTGGCGGGCGCCCGCGCGCCTGACGACGCGCACCAGGTGCTCGTGAACCGAGCCCGCTTTTCTTCGGCAAGCTCAGGCGGTCTCGGCCATTCGGCTTCGCCCCTTGGCGTGGGCAGCCCTTCGGGCTGAGACGGCCGCCGCCCTTGCGGGCGGCGGGGTTTGCTGTTGGCCTTTCCCGGTGGCGCGGGGTGGGCGGCACTCCCTTCTAGGCCCGCCGCGGCAGCCCGCAACCCTTCGCTGCCGCTCAGGGTCCTCCTCTTCGTTCCGGTCCTTCGGATGCGGTCCGCCTCCCACGGCGGGCCTTTCCGGTCGCGACTCGCCGCCCACCCCGCTTCCGGGGAAAGGCGCGGCGATTGGCGAGCGGAGGATGAGACGATGCATGCAAACAGCAAGCGTTCCGCCAGCACAGAGGCTGGCGCAGGCAAGGGCGGGCGCCCCGGCGCCAGCCTTTATCAGGAGATCACGGACCGCATCATTGCGGAGCTGGAGCGCGGCACCGTGCCATGGGTCAAGCCATGGGGCAGCGCAAAGGCAGGCCTTGGCCTGCCGAGCAATGCATCCTCTGGGCGCATCTATTCCGGCATCAATATCCTCATCCTGTGGGGCGCGGTCATCGAGCGCAGCTATCCCAGCCAGAACTGGCTCACCTTCCGGCAGGCGCTCGTCCTTGGCGGCAATGTCAGGAAGGGCGAGCGCGGCACGACCATCGTGCATGCCGACCGCTTTGTCCCCAAGGACGAGAAGGAGCGCGCACGCCACGAGGGCGATGAACCACAGGCCGTGCCTTTTTTGAAGCGCTTCACCGTCTTCAATGTCGCGCAGTGCGATAATCTTCCGGAAGACCTCTATGCCGCCACCGAGCCGCTGCCTCAGTGCGAGATCGTGCCGCAGGCCGAGACGCTCATTCGCGCTAGCGGTGCGGATTTCAGGGTCGGCGGCGATCGCGCTTTCTACATGCTGGGCAGCGACCACATTCAGGTGCCGCCGCAGCCGGCGTTCCATCAGCAGATCGACTATTACCGGACCTGCTTTCACGAGCTTGGCCACTGGACCGGCCACCCAACGCGGCTTGCTCGCGACCTCTCCGGCTCGTTCGGCTCCAAGGCTTACGCGCGTGAAGAATTGGTCGCCGAAATCACTGCCGCCTTCGTCTGCAGCAATCTCGGTATCGAGCCGACCGTGCGTCATGCCGATTACATCGGCTCATGGCTGAAGGTGCTGCGCGAGGACAACCGCGCGATCTTCCGTGCCGCCAGTCTTGCCTCCAAGGCCGCCGATTTCCTGTTTGGCCTTCAGGCCGATGCCGAAGGCGAGGCGCAGGAAGGGATTGCGGCATGACGATGCGCGATCCTCAACTGACCGCGAGCGAGCCGACGCCGCAAGGCGAGCAGATGCTCATTCCCGGTGTCCGGCCGATCACCACGCGCGATCGGCTCACCCTCCTGATGAACGCGCCGATGTGTCCGCGCGCGGCGCAAAAGCCGCTCGATATCGGCCTCTTCGATGAAGCCAGCAGAAATCAACTCGACCTGTTCTGACAAGGAGTCTTTCCATGATCCTGATCACCGATCTACTGCGCGCACGACTGCTCGCCAATGGCGCCGCCGACGCCGAAACGGACCATTTTCCCGTTGTGAAACTGTTTAATCCGACAGGTGCCGCCACGTGGCTTCTGACCGAACTCGACGCCGATGGCGACACGCTGTTCGGCCTTTGCGATCTCGGCTTCGGCTTCCCCGAACTCGGCAGCGTCAGTCTGGCCGAGCTTGCATCCGTAAAAGGTCCGCTTGGCCTCGGCATAGAGCGCGACCTGCATTTCCAGGCGCGCTTTCCGCTCTCCGTCTATGCCGAAGCCGCCCGTATTTGCCGCCACATCACCGAGGCCGAGCGACTTCTGCGGCAGGCAGCAGACGCCCTTTCAAAGCCCCGTTCCGAGCTTCCGTCCGACACGGCGGAACAGCAGCGCCGATAGGCGAAAAAACCGTCCCGCCGCGCCGGCCTTCGGCCTCTGCGGCGGGACAACCTCAACCAAAGCGAAGGAGAGTAACCATGCAGCTTGCCCACATCCCCTTCGATCGGCTCAACATTTCCGCGCTCAACATGCGCCATGGAAAACGCGCGCCCGACATTTCCGATATCCTGCCATCCGTGGGTGCGCGCGGCGTGCTGGTGCCTCTCCTTGTGCGGCCCAACGGCCAGCCGGAAGCCTTCGAGATCGTCGCCGGCAGGCGGCGCTATTTCGCCGCGAAATCGATTGCCGACGAGCGCGGCGAAGGCGATCCCTTGCCCTGCGCCATCATGGAGGACGGTGACGACGCCGATGCGCTGGAAGCCTCGCTGATCGAAAACCTCGCCCGCCTTGATCCTGACGAAGTATCGCAATGGGAGACGTTTTCGCGGCTCGTCAGGCAAGGCCGCACCGTTCCAGACATCGCTGCGACCTTCGGCATCACTGACCTGAAGGTCAAACGCATTCTGGCGCTTGGCGACCTCTTGCCCAAAATCCGCGAAGCCTATCGCCGCGAGGAGATCGACGCCGAGACGGTGCGCCATCTCACCATGGCGTCCAAGGCGCAGCAGAAGGACTGGCTGGCACTCTGTGCCGATCCCGATCAATACGCGCCGCGTGGCTTTCAATTGAAGCAATGGCTGTTCGGCGGCCAGTCGATTCCCACCAAGGTGGCGCTGTTTGCCATCGACGAATATCCCGGCCTGATCACCTCGGACCTGTTCGGCGAGGACAGCTATTTCGCCGATGCCGACCTGTTCTGGCAAAAGCAGAACGAAGCGATTGCCGCCAGACGCGACACCTATCTCAACGACGGCTGGAGCGAGGTGGTGCTGCTGGAGCCGGGCCAGTATTTCCACCCATGGGACCACGAGAAGACCCCGAAGAAGAAGGGCGGCAAGGTCGTCATCACTGTCTCGCATCGCGGCGAGGTCGAGTGTCACGAGGGCTGGCTGTCACGCAAGGAAGCCCGCCGCGCCCGCGAGGGCGGTGAGCAAGAAGAAACAGCCGCCAAGCCGCCGCGCCCCGAACTCACCGGCCCGATGCAGAACTATGTCGATCTGCATCGCCATGCGGCCGTGCGCGCGGCCATGCTCGACCATCCCGCCGTGGCGCTGCGACTCGTGGTGGCGCACGCCATCACCGGTTCCGGCCTGTGGCAGGTGCGCCCCGAGCCGCAGCGCGCAGCCAACGAGACGGTGACTGCCAGCCTTGCCGGCTGCAAGGCTGAAGCTGCATTCGGCAAAAAACGGCGCGAAGTGTTGGCCCTGCTCGGATCACCGGATGAGGATGGCGTGGTCGCCGGCGGCGATGGCGACGCCTTTGCTATCGCCGGCGTCTTCGCGCGCCTCTTGGCGCTCTGCGACGACGATGTCATGCGCGTTCTCACCCTTGTCATGGCCGAGACGCTTGCAGCCGGCAGCGCCGTCATCAAGGCGCTCGGCAACCATCTGAACGTCGATATGGGCACCTGGTGGCAACCGGACGATGCCTTCTTCGACCTCTTGCGCGACAAGGAAATCGCCAATTCGATGCTCGCCGATGTCGGCGGCAAGCTGGTCGCGGACGGCAATGTCGCCGAGAAGGTCAAGACGCAAAAGAAGATCATCCGCGACTTCCTGGCGGGCGAGAATGGCCGCCTCAGGGTCGAGACCTGGCTGCCGCGCTGGATGAAATTCCCGGCCGAAAGCTACACCAGCCGCGGTGGCTTCCGCACCGCCGATCAGTGGACACAGGTACAGCCGCTGTTCGTCCGCGAATAATCGATCAGGGCCCGAGCGGCGGTTCTCTCGAGTGCCGCCGCTCAGATCGCGCGCGCCGCTCCGGGCCGCGCCGGCTGCCGATTGGTCGTCTTGTCGAGCCAGTGCCTTGCGCGAGAAATCCCGACGCCAACTCGCCCCCATTTCGGCAGCCCTGCACCGCGCCGGGTTGCTTGCCGAGGCGCTCCGCGCATGGGCCAATTGTCTGATCGGGTTGCCGACAGAGCCCGCGCAGCCGGCGCCCTGTAATGCCGCCTGCTCGTTGTGCCGCCGATCGCGCCACCTGTCTCCATGTGTCTCAGGGACCATTCCCCTGCGGCTGGCTTGACGACCTATGGGCGGATCCGGCCCGCCCGAAACCCTCGCCAGCAGCTTTTTTCCCCGCCGCCTGCGGCGGCTTCCTCGCGCCGCTTCGCTTCAAAAAAGCTGCCCGCTCGGGTCCTTCGCTATCGCTGCGGCCGTCCCGGTTCCGGCGGTCCGGACGCGCCCATCACGGTCCGCCATCGCAGGGGAATGGTCCCCTGCGAGCACCAAAGGAGACTGAAAATGACCGCGATCGGATACGTTACCAAACAGGAAAACGGCGGCTACAAGGGCCAGCTCAAGACGCTTAGCGTCCGCGCCGACATCGACATCGTGCCCAATCAGGCAAAGAGCGCCGACACCCATCCCGACTTTCGGGTGCTGACGCAAGGGGTCGAAGTAGGGGCCGGCTGGATCCGCACCGGCGAGACCTCCGGCAAGGACTATGTGAGCCTGTCGATTGCCGCCCCGGAGTTCGGCCCGCGCAAGCTCTACGCCAATCTCGGCCGCGCCGCCGGCCAGGATGACGACGACACATACGCCATCATCTGGAACCCGGTCGACTGAACCGCCAGCCTCGAGCCCCGCGCCGCAACCGGCGCGGGGCTCTTTCGGGAGGGGGCGGCGAAAACTCGCCCCCCACTCTTCGCCCGTCCCCAAAACGATCTCGCTCGCCGATCCTCGCCTTCGCTTGTCCGTAGCGAAACGAGGATCATCATGGACGACGAAAACGAACGCGCGGCCCGCGCCAAGAAGGGCAGTCCGTTTCTCAACACCGCGCAGTCCGCCTTCTATATCGGGCTATCCCAGCGCACGCTGGAGAAGATGCGGCTCAAGGGCGGTGGCCCGCAATTTCGCAAGCACGGCCGCTATGTCCGCTATCACATCGACGAGCTCGACGACTGGTCGAAGGGACGCGCGCAGGAGACCAGGCCCGAGGATGGCGGGCACAATCCCGGATCGGCCGGTGCGGGAGGCCGCTCATGAGCCGGCGTCCCACCATCCGTCTGATCGGCAGCCATCTGCGGCGCATTCGGGCGCGCAAGACGATCGCCGTGGCCACAATAGGCCTCGGCCTGATCGGCTTCGCCGCTTTCGACAACCCATCGCCCTGGCTGGTCTGGAACGCCTCGGCCAGTGCGCCGGTCGGCCTCTATCGCCTCGCGTCCGGATCGCCGGCTCGTGGCGATCTGGTGCTCGTCCGCCCGCCAAAACCGGTCGCCGATCTCGCCGCCGAACGCTTCTATCTGCCCAGCAATGTGCCGCTGGTCAAGCGCCTTGCCGCGCTGCCTGGCGAGCATGTCTGCGCCTTCGGCGACGCCATCATCATCGGCGGCGAGATCGTCGCGCGCCGGCTGGCAACCGACACGCAGCACCGTCCGCTATCTTGGTGGAATGCCTGCCGCAAGCTCGCCGCCGACGAGTTTTTCCTGCTCGGCAACGATAGAAATCACTCCTTCGACAGCCGCTATTTCGGGCCGGTGCCGGCCGAAAATATTGCCGGGAGGCTCGTGCCGCTATGGACCGAGTAACCCTCCTGATGCTGGGCATGGTCGCGATAGCGCCATGCGCCTGTTCCGCCGCGACCGACGCTCAGCCGGCCGCCATCTCCCGTGGTCCGCAGCTGGCAAGATGGCAGCACTACGTAGCTGAGGCAAGCCGGCGTTTCAGCATTCCACTGCCCTGGATTTATGCCGTCATGGATGCCGAAAGCCGGGGGCAGACAATGCTGCACGGACGGCCGATCGCCTCACACGCCGGCGCCATTGGCCTCATGCAGGTGATGCCCGGCACCTACGAGGAGATGCGCGCAGAGCTTGGCCTGGGAACCGATCCGCACGACCCTCGCGACAACATTCTGGCAGGCACTGCCTATCTGCGCGCCATGTATAACCGCTTCGGCTTTCCCGGCCTGTTTGCCGCCTATAACGCTGGGCCGGACCGCTACGAACAGCATTTGCAGCGTGGGCGACCGCTGCCCAGCGAGACGGTTTCGTATCTGGAAGAGCTCAAGGCTGCGGGGATTTCGGCCGCCGACATGGACGCGTTCACCGGCAAATCCCGTTCCGGAAAAGCGCCGGAAATCCCGTCCGGGCAGTCGCTGTTTTTCCTGCGAAACGGTGTTTCCGCGACCGATCCGAATGGCCAAATTGTGGTGCCGCTCGGATCGGAGCGAGCAAGGTCAGGCCGGCCGGATCGCAGGTGAGGGCAGGGGTACCGGGGTCGGGCGGGGCAGGGAGGCAGGGAGGCAGGGAGGCAGGTCCGCGGAAGGCAAGATAAAGGCATCGCCTCCTGGAGGCGGCGAAGTCTTTGTCTGCACATCGTTTTTCACGGAGGCTGCCTTCAGCGTCAGGAGAGCTGCTGCCGACAAACCTCTGATTTTGTTAAAGATTGCTAGGAGGCTCAATGCAGGATGAAGAGTTCAAGCCGAGCCTGGGCAAAATCGGATCGCGCGGCTCGAAGGCAGGCAAGCGTTTCGCCGGCCAGATCCGCGCCGCGATCAACCGAGCCGGCGGGGGCAGCGGTCGCCGTGGCCGCTTCATCGGAAGCCGGGCGGGGCGCGGCGGGGCTGCTGCCGCCGTTCTCAGAGCGCGCGACCACCACGCGGCGTTTCGGCAGCGGCGCGCCGTCGTCAAGGCGCGTATCGTCAAGCTGGCCGGCAAGGGTGTTGACGGGGCACGTGCACACCTTCGCTACCTCCAGCGCGACGGCGTCACCCGCGAAGGCGAGCCTGGCGAGCTCTATAGCGCCGACAGCGCCCGCGTCGATGGTAAGGCCTTCATCGATCGTGCCGATGGCGACCGGCATCAGTTCCGCTTCATCGTCGCCCCTGAAGACGGCATCGAGTATGATGACCTGAAGCCGCTCACGCGGCGCCTCATGGCGCAGATGGAAGAAGATCTCGGCACCAGGCTCGACTGGGTGGCCGTCGATCATTTCAACACTGGTCATCCGCATACCCATATTATCGTCCGCGGCAAGGACGACCGCGGCGAAAATCTTGTCATCGCGCGAGACTACATCTCGTCTGGAATCCGTGAACGGGCGGCCGAGCTGGTCAGCCTCGACCTTGGCCCGAGAACGGACCGCGAGATCGAGCAACGCCTGCGCCAGGAAATGGAGCGAGAACGCTTCACCAGCATCGATCGGCAGCTGCTCCGCATGCGCGACCATGAGGGGCATGTCTCACCGGCCAGCCGAGACACGTTTCGCCAGACGCTGCACCAGGGCCGCCTGCGCAAGCTCGTGCGGATGGGTCTGGCTGAGGAAGTCGGCTCGGGCCGCTGGCGCCTTGATGGCGAGCTTGAAGCGACGCTGCGCCGCATCGGCGAGCGGGGCGACATCATCAAGACCATGCACCGCGAACTGACCGGCAAGGGGCTCGCCCGCAGTGCCGCCGACTATGTTGTCCATGATCGATCTGCAGAGCAGATGCAGCCTGTCGTTGGCCGCATCGTTGCGCGCGGCCTGGCCGACGAAATCACTGACCGCCATTACCTCGTCGTCGACGGCGTGGACGGCAAAAGCCACTATGTTGATATCGGCAAAGGCGAGGCCACCCAACCGACGCCAGAGGGCTGCATAGTGCGGGTCACGCCGAGGGACACCGGGCCAAGGCAAGTCGACCGCACAATTGCCGAGATCGCCACGGCCAATGACGCGCGCTACAGCATCGATATCCATCTCAAGCATGACCCGTCGGCCACCGAACGCTTTGCCGAAACGCACGTGCGGCGACTGGAGGCGATCCGCCGGGCGACCGGTCGTGTCGAGCGCGAGCCGGACGGCACCTGGATCGTCGCACCGGATCATCTCGACCGTGTGTCTGACTACGAGCGTAAGCGAGCGAGGGCCGAGCCTGTCACGGTTCACAAGCTCTCATCGATGCCGCTGGAGAGACAAGTCAGGTTCGACGGCGCCACCTGGCTCGATCGAGAGCTGGTTTCCGACACACCGGAGGCCTTGCACAGCTCTGGTTTCGGCCGCGATGTCCGAGAGGCGCAAGGCCGCCGACGGCAGTGGCTGATTGCGCAAGGTCTTGCTCGGGAAGAGCAGGACCGGATCGTCTATCGCGCCAACATGCTTTCGATGCTGCGTCAACGTGAGCTGAACCGTGTTGCCGGTCAACTGTCTGACGAACTCGGACTCTCGTATTCCGAAGCGCAGCCTGGTGATCGAATAGAGGGTCGATTGCGCCGCTCGATCGACCTTGCCAGCGGCAAGTACGTCATAGTCGAGAAGGCGCGCGAGTTCACGCTGGTACCATGGAGGCCAGTGCTTGATCGGTCTATTGGCAAGGAGGTGTCTGGTGTCATGGGTGGGGAGGGGATTTCATGGACCATCGGCCGGCAGAGAAGCGGACCAAGCATTTCGTGACATGACTACACAACTTCTTTTGCCCGCCTTGAAACAGGTACTCAGTCCGGACGGAGTTCGCCTGCTAATTGCCCGCGGCATTGATCTCGCGAGGGATAAATGGCTGCTCGTGCAAGACTTATCGTTCGCTCTACAAAAAGCGCCGCGATGATTCATCGTGTTCCATGATTCTGAGCCAAAACCCTCCTGCGCCACCACGGCACTCTTCCCGGTGCCACGGAAGCCGCGCCGACGACGGCGGTGCCGGCCTGGTTGCGCAGGGCTGCCGCCGACCCAAACAGTTGCGGCGCATTGAGGACATTGCAATCACTGCAGGTGCGGCCATCGGCGCGCTCGATGCGATGGTCCGCCAGCTAGAGAGGTGGGCTGGCGCCTGGTGACAGCGCCTAGGGCTTTCGGCGGCCGCGGTACGGCGAGCTAGGCTCGCGGCGTCGAGGATGAAGCCGCACTTCGCGATGTTCTTCTGCTCACACGACCGGGAGACGAGTCGGCCCCACGGGCCGGATGCTTGTTGGCCGCTCACAGCGCTGAAGGCGCGGGTTGGGCGGGTGCTTCCTCGTCGTGAGTTGCGGGAAACGGGCGCAGATTTTCTTGACGGCCTTCTTTCCGGCATTGAGCGCAAGACAGGCTGGCTGATGGCTGAGCAATCCGGAGCGGAGCGGCCCTATCGGATGCAGTCGCTGAGGATGGCGTCCTGATCGTCGACGAGACGGGATTTGTGAAGAAGGGCGATCGTTCCGCCGGTGTCGCGCGTCAGTACTCGGGAACGGCGGGGCGGATCGAGAACAGCCAGGTCGGCGTGTTCTTGGCTTACGCGAGCCGCTACGGCCAAGCGCTGGTCGATCGTCGCCTTTATCTGCCGGAGAGCTGGACAAGGGATCGGGCGCGATGTGCCAGAGCGTCGATCCCGGAGATGGTCGAGTTTGCGACCAAGCCAAAGATGGCGCGCGCCATGGTCGAGGCGGCGCTCGATGCCGGCGTCCCGTGCGCTTACGTTCTGGGCGACGCTGTCTACGGGGCGGACAGCAGCCTTCGCCGGATGCTGGAAGCTCGCGAGCAGCCCTATGTCTTGGCGGTTCGAGGCGCTCACTTCATGCGCCGGGGAGGGGATCGTCTGTTTGAGG
>NZ_JAMYOZ010000039.1:0-44174 GCF_040320095.1 Mesorhizobium sp. M0800 | reverse complement strand
TCCGAAAGAGGTCGCGTCATCCGATGCTGGCCTCCACTCCAGCCAGCATCTTGAATCACAAAACCGACTGATCCGGAATCCCCTTCGATTCCGTCAAATCAGGGACCGCTCTAGAGGCTCCCCGATAGATCGCCGTCGCTTGCGGTTGCGCACTAGTCTCAGGTCGGCTTGATCTCTGCCTGGCCGATCTTGCGCCATCTGGCGTTTTCGCGAACCAGTTTCAGGTCGTTGGTCGTCTCGGCAAATGTCCGCAATCGGTATTGCCGGAGCAGGTTTGGGAAGAGCGCCACTTCCGGCAGGCCGGCAAGCTGCTCGCGGACTGAGATCTTTTCATCGATGACCCGCATGCCCCAGGCATTTTCCCGAACCTGCAGCTCCGCGGCCAGATCGCGCTCTTCCGGCGCGTTTTCGTCCAGCACGGCCAGAAGGATCGAGTGGAAAAGCGCTACGTAGCCAATCTGTCTCAGGCCGCCCACGACCCGCACGCGCGGCAATATGGCAAGGACGAGGAACGTCAGGAACAAGTTCGGCAGCAGCACGCCTTCCAGCAGCGCCCGCCTGAGATGTGGCCGCTCGAACGGGATGGAAAGACCTTGCGGCCTGTCAGGCTCGATCAGGTGCCCGTTCTCGAGAACGAGCTTGCGCACGCGCTCCTCGCGGATGCCCCAGAAATAGTCCGTGGCATTGGGCAGGAATCTGCCAAATGGGCTCGATGCGGCCTCTTGCCAGGCATGTTCGAGACGCTGGCGTCTTGCGGGTTCAATGAGCAGCCTGGAAAGAAGGCTGCCGTCATATTCCAGATGCCGCGCCATGGCAGCCGCGGCGGCCCGATCATCGATGAAAACCGGCAGGGCCATGCCGGCACGATCCCAATTGGCGACCAGATCCTGGTTCAGGGCAGTCAGCGCATCGGCGGCGGTTTCAAACACCTTGTCCTGGCTGGCAAGCAGTGTGCCCAGCCAGCGGCTGGCATCCGTTTCGTCGCCCACCGCTTCGAGCGCGCGCTTGTTGAGGGAGACGGGACCGGCCACGCAGGCGCTTTTGCGGCACAGTTTGTGGCGCCCCATGCCAAAGAGGTTGATCTTGTCGTCGCCGACGTCGAGCCATCCCGGCCCCTCCCGGCCAACTGTCTCCATGGTCATTGTCGTTCCCATGAAGCCGACGAAGGCCGACAGCCCGTTTTCGACCGCGCCGAGCCAGGCAAGCAGGAGGGCATCGAAGGTGATCCGGTCCATCAGAAGCAGGCAGTGCAGGCCGGACTGAATCACCGGTCTGTGCTCGAACTCGTCGAGGGCTTTGCCGATCTCGTCAGGCTGCATGATCCTACCGAGGCGCTGATGCAGGACTTCGCGCAGGATCGAGCGGGCAGCGATCGCCGGGCCCGATGCAGGCCTTGCCACCGGCCGCCAAAGATGGCGGGCGTAGTCGGAAACCGGTGCATTCCAGTTCTGCTCGATGTCGCGCACGACCTCCGGGCAGAGCAGCGACAGCACAGCCAGAATTTCCACCGGAGGGGTAGGGCTTGGGTCAAAGACGGCGGTCATTGGTCCCGTCTAGCCGCTTGCGGTGCAAACGCCAAGCGAGACCAGACTTGCTGGATGCGGCCGGCCCACACATAGATCGTCAACTCGATTAAGATGGCGTGAGACGAAATGGCCGTATCCTACGCAGCTCTCCATGAGCAATCACCTGTTCGCTCGGCACGAATTGTCAGACTGGCTAAACAGCTAACGCCAAGCAGCGGATCTTAGAACCGCAGCCGGGCCATGCTCAGGAGGTCGTGGTACTGCCCGTCGGTAAAGCCGGCCTTCACATGCCGGCCTTCGACCTCAAAGCCGTGGCTTTTGTAGAGACGGAGGGCCGCTTCGTTGTCGGCATAGACGGTCAATTCGACCCGCTTCAGGGCGCGCCAGTTGTCGGCCACGTCAAGCAGCGCGCCAAGTATGGCAGAGCCGATACCTTTGCCGACAAAGGCATCGTCAAGGCCGATATTGATCTCGCCGATATGCGAACGGCGCGGTGAACCCTGCACGACCAGGCTGCCATGGCCGACGACCTTGCCGTCCAGCTCGGCAACGATCCAGGTGGTTTCCTGGCCGGACTTGGCAATGCGCCGCGCCACCTGCTCCACCATCTCGAAAGGCATCCTGAACGTGCCCCAGCGGAAGCCCGGCATGTTGAAGATAGCGCAAAGCGCCTCCGCATCGCTTGGCCGGACGGACCGCAGCAGCGGCTGGATTTTCTCGGAGGGTGGCGAGGTCGTGCTGGTCATGGCGTTCCCGGCGAAGGCAATCGGCCCGGTACGATGCACCGGACGCCACCTGAAAATCCAGCCGTCTCTGACCTATGATGCCGATTGCGAGCTAAAAATACCGGGAGGCGGCGTAGAGTTTGAAGGCGCCGCTGATGCCTATCCAGCCGAAAAGGGCGAGCCAGCACAATGTCCCGGTCGCCGTCCAGTCGATCCGGTGCACCGCAGCGTCGGTGATGACGACGCCGAGGATGGCAAGCAGGCCAACCAGAAACTGCGCCAACCCGAGCACCAGCAGTTCCTCGCGCGGCGCGCTTCTCCAGACGAGATATATACCGCCCGCACCGGCGAGGAAGATGGCGCTGTAGACCTGAGCGTGGAAGGCATCGATCGGCCATGGCCAGATGCCACTGAATGTCAGGGGAAACAGCAACAGGCCGACGCCATAGAGCCCAAGGATCGCGGATTCCGCCGGCATGTAGCCGCTCCATGCGGGATTTAAGGTCACGCCTTTTGCAGAAAGACGGGCCGTGGCCCGCCACAGGAACAGCCCGGATACCGCGACCGAAGCAAGATAGACCAAAAACCACAGCCAGGGCGCTTTGCGCTCGAAGTTGAAATAGCCGAGATTGATGGACGAAGCCACCGACACGATGACGGTGAAGATGAAGGCCATGACGAGCACGAGCCTGCCGGGCGACCAGCGATTCCAGACCAGCAGTGCCGCCATCACGACCATTTCGGCGGTGTAGAAGCCACCGAGGAAGCGCGCATTGAACGGCGTGACGGCCCAAGGCCAGCCCGGTTTCACCAGCGCAGGCATGAAAAACAGGCCGGCGCCTACGATCAGGACGATGATGACCACCGCAGAAAAAAGGCGCAGGGCCGCGGGAAATGGCGGATTGTCGGATGTCGGCATGGGAGAAAATCCCAAAGATGAATGCTCCATGGACCATCATAGTGCTGCTTGCGGCCGGTTAAAATCCGCCGAATGGAAATTGAACGGTCACCAGGCTTATCCATTCGAATGGCCGTACGGTCCGTTTCGAAGTAAGATGGAGCACTCGGACCAAAGACCGGTCCGGTCAAAACGCCTCGGGGTGCATTTTCCGGAGCCTGCACGATGAACGAAGCTCAGGATCTGTTCTCACTTCTGCGACAATCGGCCGATGTCGATCCGCAGGCGATCGACGCGATCAAGCGAACCATCGCGGAGGGCGAGGACCGCGAACTTTGCCGCATCAATGCGCCAGCCTTCGCCAGCAAGCATGGCCTCGACGAGGAGCGCGCAATAAGCGCCTTTCTCCATGCGGCGCGGGTGGGTATCTTCGACATTTCCTGGAATGTTCTGTGCCCCGGCTGTGGCGGCGTGCTCGACACCAACGCCACGCTGAAAACCCTGCAAAAGGACGAATACACCTGCGCGCTGTGCTCCGAGGGCTATTCACCGACCCTCGACGAGATGGTCGAGGTGACATTCACCGTCAGTCCCCGCGTGCGCAGGATTGCCGCCCACAATCCACACGAACTGACGGTGGCGGAATATTTCCGCCAAATCTACTGGGCGTCCGGCGTCGATCTGCCGGAAGAGGATTTCGCGAAAAAGCTAGAAGCGTTCTCGCTGGAGGATATCGAGCTTGCGCCCGGTGAAAAGGCGGTTCTGCCCATACAGCTTCCGTCCGAATTCATCATCGTCTTCGAGCCGGTCACCCATTCAGCGCAGTTCATCGACGGGAAGGGCGAACCAACAAAGGAGCGCCGGAGCCTCTCTTTGGCCTTCGACCGCGACCATGTCCAGAACCAGACGCTGGAGATGCAACCCGGCCCGTTGCGCATTTCGCTGGAAAACCGGACCGACACCCGCGTGCTGCCGACGGTCTTCATCGCCGGCCAGGCATTGCATGATTTCCTGGGAAAACGCCGGCCCTTCCTGACCGCCAAGCGCCTGCTCACCAACCAGACGTTCCGCGATCTCTATCGCACGGATACACTCGACATCAACCAGCGCCTGAAGATCACCAGCCTGACGTTCCTGTTCACCGACCTGCGCGGATCGACCGAGCTTTACGAGCGGGTGGGCGACCTTTCAGCCTTCGATCTCGTGCGCGAGCATTTCCAGGTTCTGCACGAGATCGTCACGGCGGAGGCGGGCGCGGTGGTGAAGACGATCGGTGATGCGGTAATGGCGACCTTCGCGACGCCTGATCGTGCGATTGCTGCGGCCCTCAGGATGCGCGATGCCATGCGTACGCTCAACGACAAGAGCGGGCGCGAGGATCTGCTGCTCAAGATCGGAGTCCATGCCGGCCCCTGCATCGCCGTGTCTATGAATGAGCGACAGGACTATTTCGGCCAGACGGTCAACATTGCTTCGCGGGTCCAGAACCTTGCCAACGCACAGGCGATCTTCGCCACTCGGGCGGTGGTCGACGACAATCTCACCGCCGATCTCTTGCACAGGAACGCGCTGACGCCCGTGCCCCACGAGGTGTCGCTGCGCGGCATTGACCGGGAGATAGCAGTATATACGATCCCCTGAAGGCTTGGCCCCTGAAGATTTGGCTCGTCCCGGCCCCTCACACGCGCCTACAGATAAAATAACGATCGGCGGGAACCGAAGGTGGCGGCGGGAGGCGTTGCAACTGCGGGTGATCGAGCGGCGTGCCGCTGACCGCGATGCCGCCGACGCGAAGCAGGCGCGCGGTCAGATCGGGAAGCCAGGTAGAGGTGACTGCATCGCGATCTTCATAGCCGGTGCCGATGTCGGCATGAACAAGAGCGGCGTCGATGCCAATGAACCTGCTCGCCGTCTCGCGTATTTCGCCGAGCACGAGGTTTTCAGCTTCGGGAATTGAGCTGGCGTGTGCGGCAAGTGCGCGGTCGAACGCTACGATCCGGCGTCCGGGCAGGCGCTCGCGCAGATGGTGGAACGTCCGGCCATTGCCGAGGCCGAGCTCGAGCACGGGCCCCTCCATCTTCGCCACCTCGGCGCAGACATGATCAAGTATGTCGCGCTGTGCGGTCATCCTCCGGATGAAACTGTCAAGGCGACTCATGTGCGATTGTATGTCCAGAACCAGTTCACGAAATCAACTGCCCCCGACCAGAGCGTTTCGCGGCTGAAACCAGAGGCCGACGTGTTAAACCCCGATCGAGTCTTGCCGCGTGTAGAGGCGGACGATGAACACTGCAACAAGCGAACAGTTGCCGACAAAGGATCATACGGGTGGAGTCGGCGGCACTGCGCGCGGCGGAATAGCGCTGTCACTTGTAGGGGTCCGCGGCGTCCCGCAACCCGTCGCCGAGGAAGTTGAACGCCAAGATGACGAGAACGACGGGGAGCATCGGCAAAAGCAGCCATGGATAGAACGCGATCACGCTGACGCTGCGCGCCTCGGTGAGCAGGATGCCCCAGCTGGTTATCGGCGCCCTCAGGCCGAGCCCGAGGAAGCTCAGCGCCGTCTCGCCCAGGATCATGCCGGGTATGGAGATCGTCGCCGTCGCGATCAGATGCGACATGAAGCCGGGAATGAGATGCCGCCCGATGATGCGGCTGCTTCTGGCGCCCATCAATTGCGCGGCCAGAACGTAATCCTCCTCGCGCAAGGCTAGAAGCTTTGAACGCACGGCCCGCGCCAGTCCGGTCCAGTCGAGCAGCCCGAGGATGACGGTGATGCCGAAATAGATCAGGATCGGACTCCAGGTTATCGGCATGATCGCCGCCAGAGCCAGCCATAGCGGAATGCTGGGGATCGATTGCAGAACTTCGATTATCCGTTGGACGATCAGGTCGAAGATACCGCCGTGATAGCCGGCCAGTCCGCCGATGACAATGCCGAGCAGGAAGCTGAAACTGATGCCGACGAGGCCGATTGTCAGTGAAATGCGTGCGCCATAGATGATGCGCGAGAGCACATCGCGCCCCAGCCTGTCAGTGCCGGCCAGAAAGAGCTGGCCGTTTTCGGCGGGGCAGACAAAATGCCTGTCACCTTCGATAAGGCCCCAGAACCGGTAACTGTCGCCCTTGCAGAAGAAACGGATCCGCTGAACATCATCCTGTTTCTCGACGTAGTTCCGCTTGAGCGTGTCCATATCCAGCGTCATCTGGCGGCCATAGACGAACGGCCCGACGAACTGGCCGTCGTGGAACAGGTGCACCCGCTGCGGCGGCGAATAGATGTAGTCCATGTTGCGCGTGTGCAGATCGTAGGGCGCCAGGAACTCGCAGATCAGTATCCCGAAATAGAGCGCTGCCAGGAATATGCCGGATACAAGGGCAAGCCTGTGCCGACGGAATTTCCACCACATCAGCCGCAGCTGCGACGCCTGAAAGACCTTCGACTGCTCCGGCGTCATCGCCTCGACCGACTGCAGGTCAAAGGGCGCGATGGAAACGTAGTGTTGCAGTGGGGCGCCCGGAGCGGGCAGCGGCGATGGCGTGTTCATTTGGTGCTGCCGCCTTGCAAACGAATTCGCGGATCAAGTAGCGCCAGCGCCAGGTCGGAAATCAGGACGCCGATCACCGTCAGGAAGGCGAGGAACATCAGGAACGACCCTGCCAGATACATGTCCTGGCTTTGCAGCGCCTTGATCAGCATCGGCCCGGTCGTCTCCAAAGACAGCACGATTGCCGTGATTTCGGCGCCGGAGATGATGGCCGGCAGGATAGAGCCGATATCTGAAATGAAGAAATTGAGCGCCATGCGCAGCGGATATTTGACCAGCGCCCTGAAGGGATGAAGGCCTTTGGCGCGCGCGGTCACGACATATTGCTTATGCAGCTCATCGAGCAGATTGGCGCGCAGCCGCCGGATCATGCTTGCCGTGCCCCCGGTGCCGATGATCAAGACCGGAATCCAGAGATGGGCGAGGATCGACTTCGCCTTGGCCCAGCTCATCGGCTCGCCGAGATATTGCTGGTCCATGAGATGGCCGATAGACGTGCCGAACCAGATGTTGGCGAAATACATCAGGATCAGCGCCAGCATGAAGTTCGGAATCGCAAGGCCGAGAAGGCCGAAGAAAGTCAGGCCGTAGTCGCCCCAGCTGTATTGATGCGTGGCGGAATACATGCCGATCGGAAAGGCGATGAGCCAGGTGAAGATGATCGTGACGAAGGAAACCAGCACCGTCAGCCACATTCGGTCCCCGACGACGTCGCGAACCGGCAGCTCATATTCGAAGGAATAGCCGAAATCGCCGTGCAGCATCCCGCCGACCCAGTAGAAGTAGCGAATGACCGGTGGCTTGTCGAAACCATATTCCTTGCGCATCATCTCGATGCGATCGGAATCCACCGCTTCGCCCTGAGCCCGAAGCTCGGCAACATAGCTGTCGAAATAGTCGCCTGGGGGAAGTTCGATGATCGTGAACACCAGTGCCGATATGACCAGCAGCGTTGGAACCATCACGGCGATGCGCCAGACAAAATATCGAAGCACGCTCAGGACTCTCCAAGCCAGAATGTATCCGGCATATAGACACCGAAATAGGCGGTCGGGTCGTAGCCGTAGAGCGCCTTGTCAGGCAGATTGCGCAGCCGCGAGGATGCCAAAACCGGCTGATGCGTTCCGTTTACCGTGCCGATCGAAAACACCTGATCGGTATAGATCGACAGCATTGAATTCCAGATCTCGGCGCGCTCCGTGGCTTCGGTCGATGCGTTCCAGCGCTTGAGTAAAGCCATCAACTCGACCACGGGCGGAAGATCGGGCGCTTCGCCGACCTTGCCACGGGACAAGTAGTGAGCACCCCAGAGCGGCCATTGCAGCTGGTCATCGACGGTGGGGGCCAGTTGGTAGGGGTTCATGTCGGCGGTCGGCACGCCATTGTCGATGCCCGACCACATCGACATCATGATCTGGCCACCAAGCGCGCGGCTGCGGAAGATGTCGCGCTGCGAAGTCCGGATGAACAGGGCGATGCCGATCTTGCGCCAGTGATCGGTGATGAGCTCGAGCGCGTCGGTTTCCAGCGTGCTTTCGCCGGCCGTTTCCACTACGAGCTGCGCCGGGCGCCCGTCGGGAAGTATCCGCAGGCCGTCATCGTCACGCGCCTGAAGCCCGACCTCGTCGAGCAGGGCATTGGCCTGGTCGGGATCATGGGCGACCCAGGCTTTCGCGAATTCCGGCCGGTAGAGCGGGCTCTCCGGCAGGACCGTATCGGCACTTTCCTGCGCCAATCCGTAGAACACAGCCAAATTGATCTCGCGCCTGTCCACAGCGAGCGAAAGTGCGCGGCGCACGCGCACGTCACGAAAAAGGCCACGCCACACCTGGTCGGCACAATTCAGATTGGGCAGCAGCGCCAGCCGCGAACCTTGTGTGCGTTTCCAGAGATGCATCTTCACCGGGTAGCGCTTCTCCGCATCCTTCAGGAAGGAGTAATCGGTGAAGTCAATTCCCATGCCTTGCAGGTCGCTCTCGCCCGCACCGGTCTTGGCGGAAATGATCGCCGACGAGCTGACATTCATGACAATCCGGTCGACATACGGCAGTTGCCGGCCATTCTCGTCTATTCGATGAAAGAACGGATTCCGCTCGAAGACGAACTGCTCAGCCGGCGGCTTGGTCCGGTTCTGCCAGGGATCGAGCGTCGGCAGTTCCGGGTTCTCCGGGCGATACTGCCGCGACATGCGGATATGCAAGAGCGTCCATTTCTGGGCCCGGTTCTCCTTCATTAGGCCGGCGAGCCGGAATGGATCCTGGTATTTCTTGTGGAACTGCTTGAGATAGGCGGCCGGCAGAACAAGCGATAGGGGCGAAGCAGCGGCGAGCTTGGGCAGGAAGTCGGGATTGGGCGCATCCCAACTATAGCGGACCGTCAACGGATCGACGATCTCGAAGCGTGGCGGCTTGCCGTCCGCCAGCAGGGCCGGGGCGAGCCCGCCTTGCGAAAGCTCATCGTTCAGCCAGACATCTTCCCAGCAATAGCGAAAATCCTCCGACGTCAGCAGGCTACCGTCAGACCATTTATGTCCTTCTCGTATCTTGAAAGTGAAGACACGATCATCCGCTACATCGAAACTTTCGAGAATGTCGGCTTGCAGGTTAAGCTTTTCGTCATAGCCGACCAGGCGAGCGTACCCGTAGATCGTCATCATCCGGATATCTTTCTGGCTGCCGATGATCGTGCGCAGCGTGCCGCCATATTGGCCGGGCTGCCGGCCCATCGCAGCGAGATTCAACGCGCGCGGGCGCTTGGGCAGGCGTTCGGCGAGTGCCGGCAGCGCTCTGGCCTTCAGCTGCGGCTCAAGAAATTCCGGCTCCAGATCGCCGGCGCGCAACGTGCCCGGCAGAAATGCCGAAGCCATGAGTCCAAGGACGGTGCGCCGGCTGATCAATGGCGTAGCTCGCTGACATCGGCCGAACGTCGGGCCAGCACGAGGTGGCCGCCGCCAAGATCGAGCGGCGACAGCATATCCTCGTCGCCCTCGTCGCGGAATTGCGATCCCCATGCGCTGGTGTCGGAAGCGCCGCTGAGTTTCAGCGTCTTGAAATCCATCGGCCTGTCGAGATCGGGGAAAGGTACTGCGGCGACCAGTGAGCGCGTGTAGGGGTGGACCGGTTTCCTAAGCAGAATTTCGCGCGGCGCGAGCTCGACGATACGCCCGCCGCACATCACCGCGATGCGGTCTGCCATGTAGTCCACCACCGCCAGGTTGTGGGATATGAACAGGTAGGTCAGGCCCAGTTCCTTCTGCAGGTCCTTCAGAAGGTTCAGGATCTGCGCCTGGACAGAGACATCGAGTGCCGAAACCGGCTCGTCGCAGATCAGGAGTTCAGGCCCCAGCGCCAACGCGCGCGCGATGCCGATACGCTGACGCTGCCCGCCGGAGAAACTATGCGGATAACGCTTTATGAAGCGCGGGTCGAGCCCGATTGCCTGCATCAGGCTCTTGACCGTGGCGAGTCGGGACGCGGCATTGCCACGTCGATGGATTTCCAGCGGCTCGCTCAAAATGTTCTCCACCGTCATCCGGGGTGAAAGCGACGAAACCGGATCCTGGAAGACCATCTGGATTTTCGCGCGCAGCATGCGCAGGGCGTCTCCCTCGGCTTCCAAGACGTCGATCGGACCATCGCGGCCATTGAAGATCACAGAGCCGCCGCTAGGGGTGACAGCCCGCATGAGGATCTTGCTGACGGTGGTTTTGCCGGAGCCGCTTTCGCCGACAAGACCCAGGCACTCACCCCGCCTGATATCAAAGCTCACGCCGTCCACGGCGCGAACAGAGGTTTGATGATCTCCGCCGAACCATCCGGACTTGCGGATCGTGAAGGTCTTTGTCAGATCCCTGACCGACAGCAGGATGTCGTCCGGCCCCTTCGATGCCGGCGCCGTCTGCTTGCCGAGCAGGTTCCCGACATTCACCGGCACCTCGCGGAGCGCCTTTAGCCTTTCGCCGGGCTTCAGGTCGAAATGCGGAACGGCTGCCATCAGGCCCTTCAGGTAAGGGTGGCCCGGCCGGCGGAATATCGCCTCCACAGGTCCCGCTTCCATGATCTCGCCATGGTACATGACCACCACCTCGTCGGCGACGTTGGCGACTACGCCAAGATCGTGCGTGATCAGCAGCATCGCCATGTTCAGCTTCGTCTGAAGCTCGCGCAGCAATTGCAGGATTTGCGCCTGGATGGTGACGTCCAACGCCGTCGTCGGCTCGTCGGCGATCAACAGCGCGGGCCGGCAGATAAGCGCCATGGCGATCATGGCGCGTTGACGCAATCCTCCCGAAAGTTCAAAGGGATACATGTCATAGGCGCGCTTGGGGTTGGGAAAGCCGACAAGTCCGAGCATTTCCTCGGTCCGCGCCTTGCGCTCCACCCAAGCCATGGGCGTATGAATCTGCAGGGATTCGCTCACCTGATTGCCGATCGTATGCAGCGGCGACAGTGATGTCATCGGCTCCTGAAATATTTTGCCGATGCGGCTGCCTCTCAACGCCCGGATTTCGGGTCCGTCACGCGGCATCTGCAGGATATCCTGCGTCGTGCCGGGCTTTTCAGGATCGGAAAACAGGATACGGCCGCGAACATGGGCTGTGTTCGGCAAAATGCCCATCACTGCCTGGCTGAGAACCGATTTTCCGGAACCGGACTCGCCCACAAGCGCGGTAACCTTGCCGGGCAGGACGCGAAGATTTGCACGCCTGACGGCATGCAACGGTCCCCCTATAATGGCAAAAGAGATGCCAACATCCTCGATCCGCAGCAGATCAACGCCCAAATTCATTCTCACACCAGCCCCCACTCTGGCAGGTCCAGAAGGCGAGACTATCGCATTGCCAGCCTAGAGCAACTTGGATTCGAACAGTCGCCAGTTCCCTGGCGGAACCGGCGACCGGACTGCATACCAAACGCGTTCGGATCAGAGCGTGGCGGTTACTGGAGCTTCCTCGGGTCGCCCGCGGACGGCCGCGCGGCATTGCGATGAAGCAGCATGACCTGCTCGGCGTCCGATATGCGGTCGTAAATCGGCTCCAGCGCACCGTCTTCGTCGAGCGAGAGAGCACCCGACAAATCGGGTGAAAGCACCGTTAGCTTCTGCCTGATGCCCGCCAGTTCCTCCATGCCGAGCGCCAGCCAGTTGTTGGCGCCGCAATAGCTGGCGAAGTCTTTGCTGGCGAGAACGCTGTGCGGATATTTCTTGGTCAGGGTCTGGAGGCGCTGGACCTCGTTTACAGCCGAACCGAAGACAGAGAATGTGAGCCGGTCGGTAAGCCCGACATTGCCGAACATCACATTGCCGACATGCAGGCCGATACCATAGTTTATGTCGCTCAATCCCTGCTGCTTTCTGCGCAGATTGAGATCCATCATGCGCGCGGTGGCCTTGTGCGCTGCTGCAAGAGCAGCCTGGCAGGCGATCTCGGACTGTGAACGGTGCCTTGCGCAAGGGTAGACGGCAATGAAGCCATCACCTATGAAACTCATGATCTGCCCGCCCTTGCGATTGAAAGGTGCAGCGGCGGCGTCGAAAAACTGGTTCAGCGTATCGATATAGACTTCGCGGCCGGAGGTTTCGGCAAGTCTTGACGACCCGCGCATGTCGCCCATGACCAGTGCCGCCCGGATTGTATCACCCTCGCCGCGCTTGATCTGGCCGTCGAGCACGCGCCTGCCGGCGTCGCCGCCGAGATAAGTGGTCATCATGTTGTCGGCAAGCTTGGTGAGCACCGCCATCTTGGTTGCGATAGCGAGATGGTTCTGGATGCGCAGCAGCGCCGAAATCATGCTGTCGCTGAAGCCTGCAGCACTGTCGGTGGACCAAGACCCGATCATGCCCTGACTGGTGTTGCCGCTGAAGGGATGGACGAAAGCCATGTAATCGGTGACGCCCATCAGCTTGAGGTCATCGAAAACAGGAAATTCCGACGGCACCGACGGGTCGAGCCGGCGCCGCAGATGGTCGAGCTTGTGGCTGAGCAGATGGTAGTATGGGCTGGTCAGGAATCTGTCGGAATGAACGCCGTTCTCCTTGCGGAAGCCTTCCACTTCCAGGCCCTGGCCGCGGAGCCAGGTGAAGCCGAGCGCGTCATAAAGCGGATGAAGCATCGAAAAGCTCAAATGCACCCGCTTCAACGGCAGGCCGGCAGCAGCCAGCCGTTCACAAAAGCCCCTTACCAATGTTTCCAGGTCGTCGCCCGCCAACGCCGATTGGGTCAGCCAATCGGCAACCTTATCCATGAGAATGGCAGAAATTTCTGCTTGCGCTGTGCTCATGCTATCTCGAAATCTCCTTGCACAAATTCGCCGGCTCGGACGCCGTCAGGCCTTCACCACCGTCTCTCGGGCTAGCCCGAGGCGGCCAAAAATATTGCGTGTGTCGACGATCAGTAGAGCGTGATCCGCGATCGCCTGATAGTCGATCGCGTCGTGGTCGGTTGCAACGACGACAGCGTCGAAATCCTTCAAGGCCACCTCGGTCAATTCGACAGAGCGACGCCCCTTGATCGCCATATGCTCCCGTGTGGCCGGGATTTCGGTAACATGCGGATCGTGGAATTCCGCCTTGCCGCCCCATTCCTCGATGAGTTCAATGAGCCGCAATGAGGGGCTTTCGCGGATGTCGGGCACATTCTTCTTATAGGCGAGCCCGATGATGAGAATGCGCGAGCGGCTGAGCGCCTTGCCGCAGCGCCGGTCCAGCGCCTTCGCCAGTTCATCGACCACATGACGCGGCATGGCCGTGTTGATCTCTGCCGCCAGCTCGATGAAGCGGGTCGGCAGTTCGTATTCGCGAGCCTTCCACGTCAGGTAGAAGGGATCGATCGGAACGCAGTGCCCGCCAAGTCCAGGGCCAGGATAGAAAGGCATGTAGCCGAAGGGCTTGGTCTTTGCCGCCTCGATCACCTCCCAGATGTCGATTCCCATCGCACCGAGCACGATCTTCAACTCGTTGACGAGGGCTATATTGACCGAGCGGAAGATGTTTTCCGTCAGCTTGACCGCCTCGGCGGTCGCCGTGGTGGAAACCGGAACGACGGTCTTGACCACGCCATGGTAGAAAGCCTGCACGAGCGTCGCCGCTTCAATGCCGTCACCTGCCACGACCTTGGGGATCGTCGCGACTTCAAAGCTGCGGTTGCCGGGATCCTCGCGTTCGGGCGAGAAGCCGAGGAAGAAGTCTATCCTCGACTGCAAGCCGATTTTTTCCAGGATGGGCTTGATCACGTCGTCGGTGGTGCCGGGATAGGTGGTCGATTCCAGCACGATGAGCTGACCGAGACGCAGATGCTTCGCGATGGTGCCTGCGGTGTTCCTGACAAAGGAGAGATCCGGCTCGCGGTGTTTCGTCAGTGGTGTCGGAACGCAGATGATGATGACATCGCAGACGGCCAGTTCGGCAAAATCCGCAGTGGCGCGGAACCGTCCGCTCGCCACCTGGCCGGCAAGGGCTGTCGACGTCACCGCCTCGATGTAGGATTGTCCGTTGTTCAGGCTCTCGACCTTTTGGGCTTCGATGTCGAAGCCGCAAACAGGGAAGCCGGCGCGTGCGATCGCAACCGCCAGCGGCAACCCGACATAGCCCAGTCCGATCACGCCGACTTGCGCGGCACGCGTCGAAATCCGGTTCAGAAGGCGGTCATATGTCGATCGTGAGGCGTCCAAAAATCTGCTTCCCGTCAATTCGGACAGGCCGTCCGCTTCCATGGTGAGGCTCACCGCTCACAAGAGCCCCGAGGCATATTGCGGAAAATCGACGTCCGCAAGCCGTCAGACCGGCACCTTCGCCTTAAGGCTTGCGGCAGCCATCGCATAGCCGCCGGCGGCGCCATCGATGAAATGAACGTGATCGCGCTGCAGCGGCGATGCGACGAGGCATGTCATCAAGGCCGATTTCTGGCGGTGCAGGCCATAGTTGCAGATGCCCGCCTCTTCCGCCTGTTTCAGCCGGTTCTCGATCCGTTGCAACACATCCGCGTCAACGTCGATGGTCATCTTTAAGCCATCGTCGAACTTCCGGAAATCCGAATTGCTGGCCACTTCGCGTTTGTAGATCTTCGGATCGAATCTGCCGATCGTCCAGCCATATCTATCCGTAACAGCCGTAAGCGTCATCAGGAACACTATCCACAGCTTCGACAGCCACCGCCGTCCTGCCGGCGCCGTGGCCCGCGCCTCGATATCGAGGCCGGCGGGCAGCAAACTGTAGTCCGGCCCGTTCACCGGCACCGGGTGGCCATCGCGTTCCTGCCTGCCGGCAAGGGCGATGATGTCGGAAACCAGAAACTGAAAACCGCGCAAGTCGCGCGACGCCCCCGGTATGGCTATGATCGAGACGATTTCGCCATGCCGGGCTTCGATCGGGTTCCAGCGGCATGAGAGGCCGGTCAGGTCCGGCCGCGCGCCGGCCGGCGCAGGATCGATGCGGTAGCGCCCCGCTTTCATCTCGGCTTCCGCCCAACTGCCGCCACCTCCGGCGAACATGGCATAGAAGACCGCATCGGAGGCCTGGAACCTCGCCACGCGAACGTCGAGGCCTTGCGCTCTTATATCCTTTATCGGCACGATTGCGGCACGCAAGGTCAGATCCAGTTCGTCCGCCACCCATCTCTGGACAGCCGCCAGCGCGTTGCGGGTGATCTCCAGCGCCGAGCCGGGAAACGCCACGAGCGCGCCGTCGCCGCCGAAGACAAAGGGAAGATCTTGCCTACCCAGCGCATTGAGCAGCGCCGAAATGACGCTGGCACCGGCCATATTGACGGTTTTATAGCGCCCCGCCTCGATCGCCTTGGTCGAGCCGACGATGTCTGCGGTGGCCAGCGCCCAGCCATCGGGGAGAGGCCGATAGTTATCGATATCGGCAACGCTTTCAAACTTTGCGAAGACCGGCAGAGAAGCAACAAACGGATCGGACGCGGCAGCTGTTTCCATGAGCATCAGATAGCACATTCCAGTGCTTGAGGGTGAAGTCGATCATGCTTCGAAATTGACTTGCGCTGGCTTTCCGATGATAGGGTCCGGCGATGCGAATTGCCTTCTATGCGCCGCTGAAGTCGCCCAATCATCCCGTTGCCTCCGGCGACCGCCAGATGGCACGGATGCTGGTCAAGGCGCTGGAGCATGGAGGGCATAGCGTCGAACTGGCATCCGAATTGCGCTTCTATCTACGCGAACCGGATTCGAAAAGTTTCGATGCGCTCAAGATCGAGGCCCGGAAGGAAGCCGCGCGGCTGGCAAGGCTTTGGGATCGTGACGGCAAGCCCGATCTGTGGTTCACCTATCATCCCTATTACAAGGCGCCCGACCTGATCGGGCCCGAACTGGCGTTGGCCTTTGGTGTCCCCTATGTGACAGCGGAAGCCTCCTATTCGAGGCGGCGCAACACCGGTTTGTGGGCCGATACGCAAGCGTTGGTGGCGCGAGCCGTCGAACAGGCGGTGCTGAACATCTGCTTCACGCAAAGGGATCGTCAGGGACTGGCAGATGCGGTACCCGACGCCGCTTTCGGCATGCTTTCGCCCTTCATCGACACATCGCTATTCCGGGAAACGCCGGCACGGGGTTGTCCGACGCGCCTCGTTACCGTCGCCATGATGCGCCCGGGCGACAAACTCGAAAGCTATCGCATGCTGGCGCAGGCGCTCGGTTCGATCGGTCACCTGCCCTGGACCATGTCGGTCGTCGGGGACGGACCTGCCCGCGAGGAGATCAAAGCGCAATTCGCCGGCTTGCCCGCCGAGCGTATCGAATGGCTTGGCGCGATTGAGCCAGCCGCCGTGCCGGATGTCCTCTACAGTGGGGGAATTTACGTCTGGCCGGGTTTCGGCGAGGCCTATGGCGTTGCCTATCTTGAAGCACAGGCCGCCGGCCTTCCGGTTGTGGCTCAGGACGTCGCCGGCGTGCCGGAGGTCGTCCGGGATGGCCAGGCCGGGTTTCTCACCCCGCCGGACGATGTGGCGGCGTTCGCTTCTGCCATTGAAAGGCTTCTGGCCCGTAACGACGAAAGATCCATCATGGCCGCAGAAGCCAGACGTTTCATCCTCGAAGAACGTTCTCTCGGTGCTGCAGCGGCGCGTCTGGCCGAACTTCTTGCGAAGATCCCCGTCTCATGACATCCGATCAAATCTGGCAACCCTTGGTGGAGGAACTGGCGAGCCGGCAACGGGCGGACCGTAAGGCAGAGTTCTGGCTGCGCGACGATGACGCCGTGGATCCGACGCCTGCGCTTGATCGGTTGCTCGACCTCACCGGTGAATTCGCGGTTCCGGTGACTCTGGCCGTCATTCCCGCCCTGACTGACGAGAAGCTTGTCGTTCGGCTTGACGAGGCGCCGCATGCCACGGTCGCCATCCATGGCTGGGCGCACCGAAATCATGCGCCCGAGGGCCAGAAGAAGCAGGAGCTCGGCGCGCATCGGCCACGCGAGGCGGTGCTCGATGATCTGGCTCGCGGGCTGGCGCACGTAACCGGCCTGCACGGCGCACGTGCCGTTCCGATGCTGGTGCCACCCTGGAACAGGATCGACGCCGGCTTGGTATCCGACCTTGGATCGATAGGATTTTCGGCATTGTCGGTCTATGGGCCGCCAAGGCCGGCTTCACTTGCGGTCATCAACAGCAATGTCGACATCATGGATTGGCACGGCACGCGCGGCTGCCGCGATCATGGCCTATTGGTTCAGGCTATCATCGCGCAATTGCAGCATGCATTCGATGGGGGCGAACCGGTGGGCCTGCTCACCCACCATCTCGTACATGATGAATCGGCCTGGCTCTTCCTCGAACGGCTGTTCACAGTCACCGCACAGACTGAAGCCTGCGCGTGGCTTCCGATCAGGACATTGATCGGGCGCAGCGCCGGTAGAACAATTCCAGGAAAGTATGAACGGTTTCCGTCCGGAATTGCGTCAAAACAAAGAGATAGAGGAAAATAGCTCAGCGCTTTTTGCGCAATGAGACTGGAAGGTTGAGCGTCTGGCCATCCCGCGCGACAAAAGCGCCGGTAAACCTGTCCTTGGCCAGTTTCTGGATCTTGTCCAGTTCCTTGTCGGTGCGTGTCGGATCGTGGTGAAACAGCGCAAGCCTCCGCGCACCGGCCGCCTCACAGAGCTTGACGCCCTGTTGCCAAGTCGAGTGCCCGTAACCGCGGCGGCGTTCCATTTCCTCCTCGGTGTAGGTGCAATCGTAAATGACGAGGTCGGCATCTTCGATCAGGCCGAGCACCGCCTGATCGAGTTTGTCCGGCTCGTGCTCAGTGTCTGTGATCACCGCCACGACGCCGCCGCCCCATTCGACCCGGTAGCCTATGCAGCCGCCCGGATGCATAAGACTGCCGGTTCGGACCACCACCCCTTCGCGCGGGCGAAGCACGTCTCCGGATACGAAATCGCGATAGTCGAGGCTTGCCTTGCAGGCCTCCAGTTTCACCGGAAACCACGGCGGCCGCATGAACTCATCGACCATCTGCCGGGTCGTCATGTGTCCTGCAAGATGCCCGGACCAAAGCGTAACCTGGGCGCCCCGGTCATAGATCGGCGCAAAAGACGGCAGCCCGATGATGTGATCGTAATGGCAATGGGTGAAAAGCAGGTCGAAATCGGTCACGCCCAACGCCTGAAGCGCCGCGCCGGCTGGCCTTAGGCCAGAGCCTGCGTCGAACAGAAGCGTATGCTTACCGCATCGCATCTCGACGCAGATTGAGTTGCCGCCATAGCGAGAGAATTCTGGCCCTGATACCGAAATGCTGCCGCGGACACCCCAAAACCTGACCAGGAAAACGTTGTCGTCCATGCTACCCCTTCGCCCATCATATCCAAACAACTGCTGCTACGCGAGACAGGCTTTCTCCGGGTGATCTTCTCAGCGAGAGGACAGTGCCGTCACGACGGCGAGGATCGAGCGCACGTCCTTCGTTATTTGGCGCTTCGTGCGTCGATCAGATCCGCGGTCGTATGGCTTAGGCGATCGGCAAGAACCCGCAATATCTCGATAGTCATTTCCGGGAACTCCCTCATAAGCCTCAGGAAATGATCCTTGCGGATTCTCAGGGCTTCCAGCGGACTTGCCGCTCTGACGGTGGCAGTGCGGGAGCTGTTGCACAATATGGCGATCTCGCCAACGATCGAATTTGGTTCCAGTTCGGCAACTTTTATCGGTCCGCTGTCGGAATCGACAAGAATATCCGCCCTGCCTGAAAGGATGACATAGGCGGCGTCTCCCTCGTCGCCCTGCCGGAAAAGGATCTGGCCGGCGCTGTAGCTCACACGATCGGATGTGAACGCAAGCAGCTTGAGCTTTGTCGGCTCGATGGCAGAGAACAAGGGAACGCGTTGCAGCATTCCAACTTCATCCTTGAGCAGCATTGTCGCAAACCTTCCAAAATTCGCGTTTGCCAGACTAGAGCAACGGACGCCCGGATGGAATCAATTCTCTTTCCGGGATGGCGAGACAAACCACGCGAAAGGTGGCGAGCCCGATGTCGTGCACCGGCAGAATGATCCCATCTGAATGTCCGTTGCTCTATGACAACAGTTCCTTGAAGATACCGTTCCCTGCCAAAAGTGTCTCGTGTGTTCCGTCTTCCGCCAATTGACCCGAGTCGAAGACGATAACGCGATCGAACATCATCGCCATTGCCGGATTCGTCACGACCCACACAATTGCCGGCGAATGGCCGTCGCGCCTGGCTTCCTCGAGCACATTTCGCAGCACCTTATCCTGCATGCGCTGGTCGAGCGCCGACAGCGGCCGGTTGAGAATGAGAAAATCGGGACGCTTGAGCAAGGCCCGGGCAACATCGAGCTTCTGTCGCTGTCCACCGGTCAGCCGCCTGCCGCCGGAGCCGACGTTGAAGTCCAGGCCGACATCCAGAAGTTCGCCATAAAGCCCCAGTTCGTCAAGAATGTCATAGACGATGGAGCGTATGCGGTCGGGCGCGTCGGGATGATTGTTGCCCACACGCCCGAACAGGACATTATCCATGACGGTGGCCGCGGCAATGTATTTGGCAGGATCGTACCGTTCGACCGCATTGTGCAGCTCGGGCGGCAGGTCTTCATAGAACCGGTTGCGTGCAGCGACGATCTTGCTCATCAGCTCGTCGCTCAGCAGGCCGAAGCGGTGCCGGGGCTCGATGTAGGCAAAGCTCAAGGTGACGATCATGGCGCGATCGTTCTCCGAAACCGCCTCGTAGGGACGGTTCTTGAGCCGTTGCAGCAAGGTTTCGTAGGTGGGTATCTCCTCCGCGCTCATGAAGGCGAGCTGCTGGAAGAACTGGTGATCGGGCGGCAGGTCGGCAAACAGCTCGATCGCCTGTTTGGCGATCTCCAAGCCCATTTCGTAGAGCGTGCGGTCGAGGCCGGCTTGCCTCAGCACGGAAGCAAAATAGGGATTGGCCGCCAGGGCCCTGTCGGCCAGTTCGGGGCCGGCGGCAGCGCCGAAGAGCAGGTTTTGGCCGATCGTTGCTTCCTTGTTGTAGGCGCCCGGTTCGAAAGGAACCACCAGTCCGCTCAGCCCCTCTTGTTCCAGCCGGGTCCGCAGCGCCGCACGCAGTTCGACGATCCGCCTGGCAAGCTCCGTGTGACGCGTGAGGTCGGCCGAAGAGCGCAAGCCGAGATCCAGAATGTCACGCGACAGAACAACCGCGTCGAGCACCCGGCGCACGGCTTCAAAGAGGTCGTGCGGGCCGGTAGCGCCAGCAGAAGCATAGTTGATCCAGTCGCTGTGGATATCAAGATCCGGATTGCCCGACCGGCGCGCCTCGTGAATGTTCCAGCGGTGCTGATCTGCCGCAGCACCGTCATAAGGCACCGATGTCAGCGGCGCATGCTTCAACCCGTAGAGCAGGTTGTCGCGGAGGCTTGCCTGGAACAGGAAAACATCCGACGAGGCATACGATATCCGCCGGCCGGTTACTGCTTCGGGGAGTTCAAGCAGGTCGTCGGTGCCCGAAGCGACCCTTCCGCTGTCCGGCCAGTTCAGCCGCGCGAAGGCTTCTGCAAGCGCCTCCGCTCCACCTGTTGCGGTACTGACCAGTGCCACCGCCTCACCCGGCTTGACCTGGAGGGAGATACGGTTGAGGAGCATTGCACCGCCATCGTCTGCTATGGACAGATTGATCGCCGATAGCGGCTTGGTCATCGGATCGGGATCGTCGATCGTCAATGCCCCGATTTTCGGCGCGATGAGACCTTCCACGGTGAACTGTTCAACGACCTGTTGATATTTGACCTGGACATCCTGCCGATCCTGATCCCAGTCGATCAGTTCCTTCATCGGTCCGGGCAGGTCCTTGTAGGCGCCGATCACGGCCACGAGCTGGCCGACGTCCAGCCGCCCCTGGAGGACCAGATACCCGCCGATCATGTAGAACAGAAAGGGCGTGAGCTGCGCGAGAAAATTGTTGAGGAACTTCACCATGAATTTCCATTGGTAAAGATCGAAGCGGATCTTGAAGATGAGCCCGAGCCGGGCAGCTATGTCGGCGCGCTCGTAGTTTGATGTATCGTGGACATGAACCGCGCCGATGCCGTCGACGATTTCGCCAACCCGGCCCGAAAGTGCGCGCGCCGTCAACTGCCGTTGGCGCCCGAGCACGATCAGCCGCCGCCGCATTCGCGGGATGAGCACGATCTGGATCGCCACGATCACGACCGCTATCATTCCGAGCCAGACGTTCTGGATCATGATGAACAGCATGGCCGTCAGCGCTTGGCCGCCGAGCAGTACCGGCTGCAGGAAGGCGTCGCCGATGAAGCCGCCCAGCGGCTCCACCTCGTCCTTCACCATGGTCGCCACTTCGGCGGATTTCACCCGCTTGAAGTAAACCGGCGGAAAACGCAGCACACGGTCGACCAGATCGAAGCGGATACGCCGCAGCATGCGTTCGCCGAGGCGGCCCTTGTAGGTGTTGATGTAGAATTTGAACAGGCCGTTGATGACGACTAGCAAGAGGAACACAAGGCTCAGGGCAAACAGGGTCTCCTCGCGGTCGAGCTGAAAACCGGAGAAGAACTGGACCTCTCCAATGAACGGCAGGTTATAGTGTAGCCTCATGAATGGCTGGGTCGCGCCCGGTTGCTCGAAGCCGCGACCTTGGATCGGTCCGTTGACGATCAGCTTCGGCAGGTCGAAGGACATGAAATACGGGATCATCGAAAGCACGACGATCATCAATATCCAGAGCTGCTGCTTCTTGGTGTGCGTCCAGATATAGCGGGCTAGGCTGGCTTCCATATGCGACTGTGGACCCTTCAGTTGGAAGGATGCAGGATGTAAAAGCACCTGCTGGCGAATGGCGTATCGGCAATTTCTTCATCGCCAACGACAAGCTCGAAGCTGCTGTGCACGGACATTGTCCTGCGCTCAACGATGCAAGGAACCTGCGAGGCGGCGCGATCCAGTTCCGGCGCATGGTCGATGGCAACGACATGGGCATTGTTGATCGGCGAAGAAAGCAGCTGGCCAAACGGTCCGCGGCTTTCGTAGGGCTTTGGCGAACAGCCGAGCAGCACGAGGCCGCAGCTGCGCGGCTGGTGCTGGCGGATGGACGCCGATGATCCGGACAGATGCAACAGGCTCTCTCCGGCACCGGGCAATAGCCAAGCGGCTTGCAGCATGATCACGTCCGCGGAATCAAACAGTCTTGCGGGAGGCAAGATTGCGTTGTGTCGCCCAAAATCCCAACATACAAGACGAATTATGATGGATGTCACGCAACCACGCAATGCCATGGACTGGCACGAGCAAGCCTTGGACCTCACGCGGGGAATTGCTGCTTATGTCAACTGCCCTCTCGTGGCAGGGCTGGCGCGCGTCGTCGCCAAGCATCCGAAGGCCGATATCGCCAACGCCTTCAACCACAAGCAGGTCGCCTGCAAGATGTGGGCGCTCGACAGGCTGTTCGAAAGCGGCGGCGGCCGCTTCGGGCGCATATGGGTTCTGGGTGGATGGTACGGCGTATTGCCGGCAATGCTTTTCAACGACGCCCGCTTCGACATCGCGGCGGTCGATAGCATCGACATCGATCCCGAAGTCGCGCCGGTCGCCCGGACCCTCAACCGGGAAGCCGGCGACCGGTTCCGGGCGCTGACGGCAGATATGTACGCACTCGACTATGCGGCCGGGCGGCCCGATCTGATAGTCAATACGAGCTGCGAACACATAGCCGATCTGCGCGCCTGGCTTGCTCTGCTTCCGCCGGGCACGAATGTACTGCTGCAATCGAACGATTATTTCAGCGAGCCGACGCACATCAACTGCGTGGCTTCGCTTGCAGCCTTCGAGGAAATGGCGGCGCTACGGGAGGTGCGGTTCTCCGGCGAACTGCCGACAAAAAATTATACGCGCTTCATGCTGATTGGAACTGTTTAATGCATTTCGCCCAAAAGCGCGTAGCGGTTTTGGGACAACGACACGCATAAAAACAGGACTTGAAGCGCGTCGCACGAATCTCACCAGACGCGACGCGTTAGAGCATTTGCAGGAAAGTGTGGAAACGGCTTTCCGTCCGGAATTGCGTCAAAACAAAGAGACAGAGCGGTTCTGCGTGAAACGATGAACCGCTCTAGGATCTATCGTCTGTTTAATCATGAACTTTTCCGAAACCGGGCCCCACATTTAGGGACCATGTTCGATGCCGCTCGCGCAGGATTTGCGCGGAGCGACGCGCGCCTTCCAGATCGAGACGATGCGCGGATGGCGTCGGTTCCACAAGCGCTTGTTCGATCGCTTGCGCCAAACCTTCAGGCGTCAGGTCCTTTTCCATCAGCACCGTTGCAAGACCGAGTTCTTCGAGCATCAGGGCGCGAACCGTCTGTTCGGTTTCCCCGCCGGCTGCAAATGGGACGAGCAGGGAGCGACAACCCGCGCGCAGGACATCGCAGACCGTGTTGTAACCCGCCTGCGAGACTGATAGGCGGGCGCCGGTCAGCAGGCTGGCGAAATCCTCGCGGAACCGGAAGATGGACAGGCCCGGCGTGGCATCACGTGCGATCGCGTCAAACTCGTCTTTCGGCAGGTTTGGGCCGGTGATCAAACACCATTTCCAAGCGTTGTTGGCATTCCGCGCCGCTGCGATGGTGGATCTGACAAGGCTCTTTCCGGCAGCCCCGCCGCCAACCGACACCAGAACGTCGAAGCGCTCGGAGGCCGCTGGCGATGGCGGCGCGGCAACGAGCCCCGTGTAGGTGACCTCGGCCCTGATCGCCCCAGCCAGTGGAAATGTCTTGTCGATGGTTGCGAAAGCCGGATCGCCGTGGACCATAACAAGATCGAAATGCCTGTTGATGAGATCGACCGTTTCCTCGTTTCGGCCCAGCTTGACGCGCTCCTGGAGGATATCACGGACGGACGTCGCCAGCAGCGGTCTGGGCGACGTCGCGTCGATGGCCTCGATCAGCGGCAAGAGTTCGAAACGCATCTGCCGGCGTCCAAATGGAAACGCCTCGACAATGACGATATCAGGCCTGCAATCCCGGAATGCCTGCAGCAGCATCTCTGAACGCCATTTCTTGAAATCATCGTCGATCGGGTTGCCTTGCAGGTCGACAAGTCCCGAAAATCCTTCATCACCGGAGGTGACAGGTGGCAGGGTTACAGATTGTACACCCAGTCCCGGAAACCCGGCGATCGGCGCTCCGCCGGTCACGACGGTAACGTCAAACCCGTCATCGACCAGAGCCGCCGCAATGCGGCTGGCGCGCGCGAGATGGCCGATGCCGAGCAGGTGCTGGACATAGAAGAAAGCGCGCAGCCGCTTCATTCGGCGGCCCGCCACTCCCGCTCGAACAGTTCCTTGAGCTGTCCAATGCTTGCCATATGATCGAAATTGCCGCGCACGCGCCGCTCTGCGGCGTCGCCGAGGCGGTCGCGGAGCACGGGATCACGGATCAGGCGCTCCAGTGCCTGTGCCAGGGCAATCGGGTTTTCCGTCGGAACCAGCAACCCGGTTTCATCCGACGATAAAAGCTCCGGCACGCCGGAAATATCGGTCGACACGCAGGCAAGCCGCTGGCTAGCCGCCTCCACCAAAACGTTCGGCAGACCGTCGCGGTCGCCATTTGCGGTGATCCTGCAGGCCAGGGCGAAGATGTCGGCGCGGCGGTAGTGCTCAAGCACCTCCTCCTGCGCAAGCGCGCCTTTCCAAGAGACGCGACCATCCAGGCCGAGCTTTTGCGCCAGCGCCTTGAACCGTTCCAGTTCTTCGCCGCCGCCGATATGCTCGAAACGCCACGCCAAATCGCCGGGCAACAGGGCAAGGGCCTCCAGCAACGTATCGTAACCTTTCTTTTCAACGGCGCGCCCGACACTCAGAACGACAACCGGTTCGTCCGGAGCCGAGCCGTCATGCTGCTTTCGCGCCTCGCCGAAACTGCCGAAGCGATCAAGGTCGAGCCCATGATAGCTCAGATGCACAGACGAGTTGCCGTTAGCGAGTTTTTTCAGACGATCGAAGCCGGTTTTCGTGCAAGTGACCGTCCAGCGCGCCGAGGAAAGCTTGCCGGCCAGATCCCAGTCCGCCGAAGTCCAGATGTCCTTGGCATGGGCCGAGCAGGTCCAGGGCAGGCCACGAAGCTGGCTGGCATAGCGCGTCACCGATGCAGGCGTGTGCGCGAAATGTGCATGCAGCCAGCCCGCGTTTTCCGGCCATTCGGCCGCCAGCACGAGCGCTTGCCCGAAGCGGCGCGCGCGATTGCGCGTAAAGTCGCGGGGCATATCGGCAGCCAGCGATCCGAGCGCGCGCCAGAAGCCCGGACGCAGCAGACAGGCAAACAGCGAGCGAAGCACGCGCAGCGGCTCTTCATGCAGATATTCCGGCAGATAATGGACGGGCGCTTTGATCTCGTCATGCACGGGGTGGCGTTTTTCGTCGGTCGGCCGCCTGAGCGCGACGAGTATCAGGTCGAACCCCGCACGCTCAAGACCGAGCAGTTCCTGCGCGATGAAGGTTTCGGACAGCCGCGGATAACCCTTCAGAACCACGACGATCTTGCGATGTTGCAACTCAGGTCATTCCTTCAATGACCGAAAGGTGATGGCCGGCCCGTCGGTCGAGCAGTTCCGCGACGATTTCGGAAATATGAGGCAGCCCTTCCAGCGTCAGATGCGGATTGCTCTGCGATGGGCGGGGCCGGTCCGGCAGCACCTTCAGTGCATCAGCAAACCGCCGGGAATCCTCGGCTTCTTCCGGCAAAAGCATCTCGATGAGGCCGAGTTCGGCTGCGCGCCGTGCGCGGATCAGTTGTTCCTGGCGGGGCTCGACGCGCGGCACGATCAGCGCCGGCTTGTCGAAAGACAGTATCTCGCAATAGGTGTTGTAGCCGCCCATCGCCACTACCGCCTTGGCGCCGGCAATCAGGTCTTCCATGCGGTTGTCGAACTCGATGATCTTGATGTAGGGGATCTTGGACCCCTTCTTGAGCAGCTTGTTGCGCTTGCGCGCCGGCATGTAAGGCCCAAGCACGATCAGGGCTCTATGCTGCAATTGCGGATCCTGCTGATAGGCATCGATGACGTCGTGGATCAGATCGGCGCCGTCACCGCCGCCACCGGTAGTAACGAGGATATAGTCGCCCTCGGGGCGGTGGCCGGGCAACTCGTTCCGCTGCAGGCTCCGTTGCAGGAAACCGACGAACCTCATCTTTGCCCTGACAGCCGGGGGCACATCCAAGCCCGTCAACGGATCGTAGAAATCCGGCGGACCATAGGCCCAGACCTTGTCGTAGAAGACGCCTATCTTGCGCATCACGTCTCTGCGTGCCCACTCTGCTTCGAGCAGATGCGGCGCATCCATCACTTCGCGCAGGCCAAGCACCAGCGTGGTGCCCCGCGTCTTGAGGTAGGACAGCGTGTCCTCAATCTCACCGCGCAGGCCGAGCGGTTCCTTGTCGACGATGAAGATATCCGGCCGGAAGGTCTCAGCTGTATGGCGGATGATCGACTGGCGCATCCTTAGCGTCTCATGCAGATCGATGTCCTTTTCCAGCGAGGTGTATTCGCCGTTGCGCAGCTTGATGACGCTGGGGATCTTCACGAAGTCGACACGGGCGCGGTAGTCGAAGGCGCCAGCGATAGTCGCACCCGAAATGATAAGCACCTGAAGTCCGCGGAAATCCTCGACCAGCGAATGCGCGATAGTCCGGCAGCGCTGCAAATGGCCGAGCCCGAACGTGTCGTGGCTGTACATGAGAATTCGAGCGTTTTCTGCGTGCTGGGTCATTGTTGAACGTCTCTTAGAATTCTCGCCTTGAGGACCGTGAGCGACCCGCAGGATTCGAAACCATCCTCGCGGGTCTACCGACCTGTTCTGAAACATGAGGGCGCAATTTTCAATTCGTATTACAAAGAGGGTCCATATGCTGAAACCAGGAAGCTACGTCTGCTCAGCGGCCTGCTTGCCACGTGGTCCAGAAGAACCTGCATCATTTCACTGGTATTGACCATCTCGGATTCTCGGCGGCCTTGACCGCTACGATCAACGTGGAAACTCCAGAATGGAATAAGGTATGGGCTGGGTACTTCACTTCGAGCGTCTAAGCCAAGCTCCTAAACCATGATGTGCCTTGGCGGTGGGAAGCCGGAGCGTTGACGGCCGAAGCGAGCGTTGCTCCCAGGCCAAACTGCACCGCGCGGCGGCGCGAAACACGAAATGCAGGCGTGACGCGGATCATGGCTTCCTCCCAAAAGCCCGCCGGCATCAAACATTTTGGCACTTCAAAAGCGCGCCTGCGCTCCCAACTTCACGAAATGTGGAATGTTCCTCAATCGCCTTGAATGATCTCACCGATGGCCGAGCAGCTAGGTTTCCTCGACCCTAGCCTGATGTCAGCCGACGCACACTGCGCTGTAGCGGCGCCGGATCTGCCGGCAGCAAAAATCCCGCCGCTGCGGTCGTCCGAAGTACACTGTCGATAAAATCCAGGACTTTTGCGTATCGATTTCGGACCAAGGTCCGTCTTGTAGAATACTGTATCTGAACAAAGCTAGGTAACAGCCGACTTTCGGATTCGGAAGTCCTGACGTTTTTCGTCTGAAACCCATCCTGGCGGGAGGGCGACTCGAAGGAGGAACTATGAAAACGCGCACCTGTCTATTCGCGACTGTAGCCGCTCTCACCCTTGTCGCATCTCCGGTCCTCGCTGCTCCCGGGGGCAATGGCAATGGCAATGGCAACGGCAATGGCGGCAGCAACGGTAACGGCGGAAACTCGGCCGGGGCCGGCTCGCAGGGACACGGAGCCGCCACTTCCGCCGCGGCCAAGGACAAGTCGACGACCGGAGTTGCTCATGCAGCGGCGGTCGTTGCGACGACACCGGCCTCACCACAGGCCACGTTGGCCTTGCAGGCAGCGCTGGCAAGACAGACCGCGGATGACGCGGCAGACACTTCCGACGACACTTCCGACGAAACCGAATAAGCTTTCGAAGCAGCCACTTGTTGTGTTGAAAAGCCGCGGTTCGCCGCGGCTTTTTCGTTTCCCGACGACGAACTCTCAAGGTGAACAGCGCTTCCAGAAAAAAGCTGCTCCACGGCGGCACTGAAGCTACGCTAAGGCCAAACGCCGCCGCATCGGCGTCGGTTTCGATTGCATTCGAGGAGATCCCATGACCGCCTTTGTCGACCGCGAGCGCGCAACTGACCTGATGCAGCGCGCCGGCATCGAGGCGCTGGTGCTTTGCGAGCCCGAGGCGTTCCAATATGCCACCGGTGCCTGGATCGGCCCGGCCGGCCTGTTCCGGCGGGCCGGCGCCGGTTTCGTCGTTATTCCCAAGCGAGGCGACCTGCCGATCGGCGTCGTGGTGGCGGATTTCCAGGCTGCCCAGCTCCGGGCGGCGATGGCCGGCGCCGTGCTGCGCACGCATGCGATCTGGATCGAATCGGCGTCGCTCGAGCCGGCGACGGCCGACCGGCCTGTTGCGCAGCGCATCGAGGCCGGCCTGATTGGCCGCGCCCCCGGTTTTTCACGTCCGGCGACCTTCGAGCTTGCCCGCTCCGTCCGCGAGCTGAAAACGATCCTCGCAGAATTCGGGCTGGAGCGCGCGACGCTCGGCATCGAGCTGGATTTTGTCTCGGCCAACGATTTTTCCGCGATGCGGGCGATGTTGCCGGGCACTGCCCTGGTCAACGGCTCGCCGGTCCTCGACCGGCTACGGGCGATCAAATCGCAGAGCGAGATCGACCTGCTGCAGCAGGGCATCGTCCTGTCTGAAGCCGGCCTGTCGCGGCTGCAGCAGCATGCAGCGGCCGGCATGCGTCAGTCTGAGCTGGTCGCGTTTTACCGGCAAGGCGTCGCGGATGCAGCCGCCGGGTCGTCGCAGCAAATCTCGACGGCGGAATACCTCACGCTGGGCGCTCGCCCAAAAGGTGCCGACGCCGTCGCCGCCGCCGGCGATCCGCTGAAGGCCGACATGGTGTGCAGCGTGAACGGCTATGCCTCGGATATGTCGCGGAATTTCACCTTCGGGCCACCGTCGCCCGAACAGGCCGAATTGCATGCGATAGCCGAACGCGCCTTCGCCAACGGGCTTGCCGCGCTTATGCCCGGAAAGCCGTTAGCCGCCGTGCATCGCGCCGCTAGCGAAAGCCTGGCGCGCCAGGGCTTGCGTTCCTATCGCCGCGGCCATTTCGGCCACGGCGTCGGCCATTCCGTGTTTTCCGAGCAATGGCCGTTCATCTCGGCCGACAGCAATGTCGTGATCGAGGCCGGCATGGTGCTGGCATTCGAGATCCCGCTCTACATCGACGGTCTCGCCAGCTTCAATCTCGAGGACCAGTTCCTGATCACCGCCAACGGGCCGTCGCCGATGAACCGCCTGCCGAGGCGCCTGGATATTATCGGCTGAATCCAGCCGTTATCTGGCGCCGGCCACGCCCCTGCGGAAATCCGACGGCGACATGCCGGAAAGCTTGCGGAACGACTTGTTGAAGGCACTGAGCGAGCCGAAGCCCGATTCCATGGCGACGCGCAGCACATTGGCATCCTGATGCATCAGCAGCGCCTGCGCGTAGCTGAGGCGCAGCAAATTCACATATTCATTGAGCGTCATGCCGGTCGATTTCTTGAAGATGCTCATGGCGTATTTGGGATGGATATCGGCCGCCGCGGCGATATCGACGCAATCGATCTCGTAGAGGAAATTCTCGGCGATGAAGTCGCACATGCGCCCGACATTGCGCAGCGATTGCTGATCGAAGGGACTGCCTATCTCCTGTTCGACCGGGGTTTCGGGCACCAGCCGGTAAGGCTCGAAGCGCACCCGCTCCAGCCGCAGCAAAAGCTCGTTGACGGCATGCTCGGCCTTGACCGGGTCGCCGGAGCGGGCATAGCGGTTCCAGCGCTCGAAATTGTGGTCGTCCGACCGGTCGGTGGCGTCGGTCACCAGCGTCGCCCCGGTCATCAGCCTGTTGCGGACCTCCACGGGCAAATGCAGCCGGAAGAAATGCACCAGCGGCAGATGCGCGCCGGCATAGATGGCATCGTCGGAGGCTTCGTCCATCTGGTGCGGCAGGCCGCCCCAGAACAGACACATGTCGCCAGCAGAGAGCGAAAGCCCGTGCCCGTCCATACGGTAATGCACGGCCCCGCGCACGATGAAATTCACCTCGACCTGGGCGTGCCAATGCGGCTTGAGCATCACCAGGGGCTGGGTGTGGAACATCTGCAGCAGCAGCGGCAGGCCCTCCACGCTGCTGGCGCCGGGCTGGTAAAACGGCCTTTCCGGCATCTTACTTTCCGCTCATTTCTTATTCCCTTTGTCGCGGACAAGGCTTTCCCGAGGCCTAGTCTAGCCACGCTCGCAAACAGAGAGCAACTGAAATGGGAGGATTTCAATGCGCATAAAATTGACCTGCGCCGCGCTCGCGCTTGCCTTGGGCTCCAGCCCGGCCTTTGCGCAGTCCGGTGAAATCACGATCTGGAGCTGGAATATCGCCGCTTCGTCGCTGAAGGCCACCATAGCGGGCTTCAACAAGCAGTATCCCGACATCAAGGTGACGGTCGAGGACCTTGGCAACCAGCCGACCTACGACAAATCGATCGCCGGCTGTGCCGCCGGCGGCGAGGGGCTGCCCGACATCGTTACGATCGAGAACGGCGAAGCCGAAAACTACTGGAGCCAGTTCCCGGATTGCTTCGTCGACCTGCATACGCTCGGCTACACCGCGGAAGATCAGGCAAAATTCCCCGACTTCAAGCGTACCGAGCTCGAGGTTGACGACAAGGCCTATGCGATGCCCTGGGATTCCGGTCCGGTGGCGATGTTCTACCGCCGCGACTTCTACGAGAAGGCTGGCGTCGATCCGTCCTCGATCAAGACCTGGGACGATTTCATCGCCGCCGCCAAGAAAATCCAGGCCGCCAATCCCGGCGTCACGATGACCAACGCCGATTTCAATGGCGATTCCGAATTCTTCCGCATGATCTCCAACGAGCAGGGTTGCGCCTACTTCTCCGCCGACGGGCAATCGATCACGGTCAACCAGCCCAAATGCGTCGATGCCATGACCAAGATCAAGGAGATGAAGGACGCCGGCATCATTTCCTCTGCCGACTGGAGCACCAAGATCACCAACAACACCGCCGGCAAGGTCGCCACGCAGATGTATGGCGGCTGGTATGAAGGCACCGTGCGCACCGAATCGCCCGATGGGGCAGGCAAATGGGGCGTCTATCTGATGCCGAGCCTGACCGCCGACGGTCCGCGCGCCGCCAATCTCGGCGGCTCCTCGCTCGCCATCACCTCGGTATCGAAGAACAAGGAAGCCGCCTACGCCTATCTGAAATACACGCTTGCCACGAATGAGGGCCAGATCACCATGCTGAAAGGCTTCGGCCTGGTGCCGTCGCTGATCTCGGCGCTCAACGACCCTTATGTCTCCGAAGGCCTGCCCTATTGGGGTGGCCAAGCCGTGTGGAAGGACATCCTCGGCACCTTGCCCAAGGTCGTCCCCAGCCGCGGCACGCCGTTCCAGAGCGACGCCGAAATCATCATCCGCGCGGTGCAGACCAAATATCTGGCCGGCGGCTATCCCGACGCCAAGGCAGCGCTCGACGATGCCGCAAGCCAGATCGCCGCGGCGACCGGCCTGCCGGTCAAGTCGTGACCTAGACGAGGCGGCTCCGAGCGCGCGGCTCCCCTTCTCCCCTTGTGGGAGAAGGTATCGCCGAAGGCGACGGATGAGGGGGGCTCCAGCTTGGCGCCGGCGGCACTCCGGCCATCACCCCTCAACCGTCTCGGCGCTACGCGCCGATCCACCTTCTCCCACAAGGAGAGAAGGCAAGAACTTGAAAGCAGAAAGGAGGAAAACGATGCGCTACCAGAACGCCACGGCGTATCGCTTCCTCGCGCCGTATCTGCTGATTTTTTCGATCTTTTGGCTGTGGCCGATCATCGATTCCTTCCTGATCTCGTTCCAGGCGACGCGCACCGTGCCGTGGCGCTTCGCGCCGACCTTCAACTGGGGCCGGCTGATCGGCGATCCGGCCTTCTTCAATGCCTTGAAGAACACATTGCTGATCCTTGTCATCCAGGTGCCGGTGATGATTTCGCTGGCGATTGTGATGGCGGTGCTTTTGAATTCGCCACTGCTCAAGGCCCGTGGCCTGTTCCGCTTTGCCTTCTTCGCGCCGGTCGTGGTCGGCGAGGTCGCCTATTCGGCGGTTTTCCGGCTGATGTTCAATCTCGACTACGGCATCATCAACAAATTGCTGAACGGCATCGGCCTGCCCAGTGTCGACTGGTTTACCAACGTCACCCCGGCGATGGCGGTGATCATGATGGCGGTGACGTGGCGCTGGGCCGGCTACAACGCCATCATCCTGCTCGCCGGCCTGCAGTCGATTCCCGAGGATGTCTACGAGGCGGCGACCCTGGACCGGGTCAGCAAGGTCAAACAGTTCTTCTACATCACGCTGCCGCTGCTCAAGCCGATCATCGTGTTCTGCGCCGTGCTGTCGATCATCGGCACCATGCAGCTGTTCACCGAGCCCTTCCTGATCACCGAGCGCGGCGGGCCGGGCGGCGGCACCGAAACGCTCGGGCTGCTGCTTTACCGCCAGGGCTTCCGGTCGCTCAATTTCGGCTACGCTTCGGCCGTCGCCTACACCATGGCCGGGCTGGCGATTGCCATTTCGCTGGTGCAGATATGGCTGACGAGGGAACCGAAATGACCTCGCACTCAAGAGTCAGCCGTTCCCAGGCCAGATTGGGACGCAGCATCGCGCTGCATCTGTTCCTCACGCCGCTGGCGCTGGTCTGGCTGTTTCCGCTGTGGATGATGGTGGTTTTTTCGACGATGCCCGACAACGGCATCTTCAGCCCCGATATCGAGCTTTTGCCGCATGGCAATTTCCTCGACAATGTCAGCAATCTGCAGCGCGGCACCAATTTCATCGGCGCCATCGGCATCTCCGTCTCGGTGGCGGTGACCTATACCTTCCTGTCGGTGATGCTGACCTCGATGGCCGGCTGGGCGCTGGCGCGTTACAACTTCTTCGGCAAGGGCGTGGTCGTCGCCATCATCTTCGGCACCATCACGCTGCCCTATGCGGTCGTGCTGATCCCGCAATTCATCATGGTGGCGCGCGACTTCAAGCTCGCCAACACTTGGGTGGCGCTGATCGTGCCGCCGCTGTTCAATTCGCTGGGCGTGCTCTTCATGCGGCAGAGTTTTTCGATGATGCCGCACGAGCTGTTCGACGCCGCCAAGGTCGAGGGCGTCAAGGAATGGCGGATATTCCTGTTCGTCGCACTGCCTCTGGCGCGGCCGATGCTGGCGGCGCTCGCCATCATCCTCTTCCTTGCCTCCTGGAACAACTATCTCTGGCCGCTGCTGATCAATTCCAAGCCGGGCGCAATGACCGCGCCCGTGGCGCTCGGCACGCTGATCGGTCTCACCAAGGTGTCCTGGGGCGGCATCATGGCGGGCGCGGTGATGCTGACGGCGCCAATGCTCGTCGTGTTCGTGCTTCTGCAGCGCCATTTCGTTGCCGGCATCGCCGCCGGCGCCATCAAGTAAGGATCAGCATGGCGGCAGTCACACTCAAAAACGTCATCAAGCGCTTCGGCGTCTTCGAGATCGTCCACGGCGCCAATATCGACATCGATGACGGCGAATTCGTCGTCTTCGTCGGTCCTTCCGGCTGCGGCAAGTCCACGCTGCTTCGGATGATCGCCGGGCTCGAGGACATCAGCGACGGCGAGATCGCCATTGGCGGCAAGGTGGTGAACGACGTCGAGGCGGCCGATCGCGGCATCGCCATGGTGTTCCAGTCCTACGCGCTCTATCCGCACATGACGGTCGAGCAGAATCTGAGCTTCGGCCTGAGAATGACCGGCAACGCCAAGGCAGATACCGAGCGGCGGGTGAAGCGGGCTTCCGAAATCCTGCGCATCGCCGAGCTGATGAAGCGGCGGCCGCGGCAATTGTCGGGCGGCCAGCGCCAGCGCGTCGCCATCGGCCGCGCCATCGTGCGTGAGCCGCAAGTGTTCCTGTTCGACGAACCGCTCAGCAATCTCGATGCCGAGCTCCGGGTGCAGATGCGCGTCGAGATATCGCGCCTTCATAAGGAACTCGGCGTTACCATGGTCTATGTGACGCACGACCAGACCGAGGCGATGACGCTGGCCGACAGGATCGTCGTGCTCAACGCCGGCAATATCGAGCAGATCGGCGCGCCGCTCGATCTCTACGACGACCCCGCCAACCGCTTCGTTGCCGGCTTCGTCGGCTCGCCGAAAATGAACTTCCTGGCGGCAAAAATGGTCGGGGCCGACAACGGTGCGGCGGTCGTCGAACTGGTCAATCATCGCGGCGCGCGACTGCGCAAGCCGCTTTCGGATGCCTTGCCTGCAACAGGCGGCGATGTCGTGCTTGGCGTGCGGCCGGAGCATTTCTTCGACGCCGGCCAGGGCGATTGCGACCTTACCCTCAAGGCCGACGTCGCCGAGCACTTGGGATCGGTGAGCTATGTCTATGCCAATTCCGGTACCGGGGGCGGACGCGAGGAACTGATCATCGAGCGCGAGGCCTCGCGGCATCGCGCGAACGGCGACGACCTGGTGGTGTCGATCAAAGCCGACCGCTCGCTTCTCTTCGACGCCACCGGCGCACGCATTCGCTAACCCATCTTTCTTTTGTCCGATCGCGATTGCTCGCGGCCACCCCACGGAGATTTGACATGACGTCCAAACCAGAAAAAGTTCGCTGGGGCATTCTCGGGCCCGGCAACATCGCCAAGGCTTTTGCCGGGGGCGTCGCCCATTCGCGCACCGGCACATTGGTCGCCTTAGGGGCGCGCAATCCCGGCAAGGCGGGGCTCACCGAGGCTTTCCCCGGCGCCCGCATCCTCGACGGCTACGAGGCTTTGCTTGGCGATCCGGATGTCGACGCGATCTATATTTCGACGCCGCATCCGAGCCATGCCGAATGGGCGATCAAGGCGGCCGAGGCCGGAAAGCACGTGCTTTGCGAAAAGCCGCTTGGCCTGACCGCATTCGAAGCCGACGCCATGATCCATGCCGCGCGCAAGGCCGGCACCTTTCTCGGCGAAGCCTTCATGTACCGGCTGCATCCGCAGACGGCCAAGCTGGTCGAGCTGATCAGGGCCGGCGCGATCGGCGACATCAAGATGATCAAATCCAGCTTCGGCTTCGCCATGCCGGGCTTCATGCCGGAGCACCGTCTCTACGCCAAGGATCTCGCCGGCGGCGGCATTCTCGATGTCGGCGGTTATCCCGTCTCGATGGCGCGGCTGATTGCCGGCGCCCCGGCGGGAAAGCCCTTCGCCGAGCCGGACAAAGTCGTCGGCGCTGCGCATCTCGGCCAATCCGGCGTCGACGAATGGGCGTCGGCGCTGTTGCATTTTCCGGGCGGCATCGTCGCGGAAGTGTCCTGCAGCATCTCGCTCGCTCAGGACAATGTCTTGCGTATTCTCGGCAGCAAAGGCCGCATCGAGGTGGCGGATTTCTGGTATGCCGGCGGCCAGCAAGGCGGCACCGGCGAAATCCGCATCATCCGTCCGGGTGTCACCGAGGTGGTCGAGGTCACGGAGGACGGCTGGCTGTACGCATTTGAGGCCGACGCCGCCGGCGAGGCCATTCTCGGCGGAAAGCAGGAGTTCGCCTGGCCCGGCATGGGCTGGGCCGACAGTCTCGGCAATCTGCGCGTGCTCGACAAATGGCGGGCCGCAATCGGGCTCGAATACGACATCGAGAAACCGGCAAAGCGCGTCAACACGATCTCCGGACGGAAGCTGCGCTCCGGCGGGACCGCCATCCCCAAGCGCAGCATTCCGGGCTTGCCGCGGCCGGCCTCGTGCCTGGCGCTCGGCTTCGAGGATTTCCGCACCTTTTCGTCGGGCGCCATCCTGCTCGACGCCTATTTCGAGGCCGGCGGCAATCTGTTCGACACCGCCTTCGTCTACGGTTCCGGCTATACCGAGACGCTGCTCGGCCAGTGGCTGAAGAACCGCGGCGTGCGCGAGCAGTCGGTGGTCATCGGCAAGGGCGCGCACTCGCCGCTCTGCTATCCCGACGTCATCGGCAAACAGCTCACCCAGTCGCTCGAACGGCTGCAGACCGACCATATCGACGTCTATTTCATGCACCGCGACAATCCGGATGTGCCGGTCGACGAGTTCGTCGATGCGATGGACCGCGAGGTCAAGGCCGGCCGCATTCGCGGTCCGTTCGGCGGCTCGAACTGGACGATGGAACGCATGGACAAGGCGATTGCCTATGCCGAGCGCACCGGGAAGCAGAAGCCCGGCGCGCTTTCCAACAATTTCTCGCTGGCCGAAATGCTGGAGCCGATCTGGGCAGGCTGCGTCACCTCCTCCAGCGATGAATGGAAGGCCTGGCTCACCGCCCGGCAGATGCCGAACTTCGCCTGGTCGAGCCAGGGCCGCGGCTTCTTCACCGACCGCGCCGGCCGCGACCGGCGCGACAATGAGGAGCTGGTCCGGGTCTGGTACTCGGAGAGCAACTTCGGCCGCCGCGACCGCGCCATCGAGCTCGCCAAACGGCTGGGCAAAAGCCCGATCCACGTCGCGCTCGCCTATGTCCTGGCGCAGCCGTTTCCGTCCATCCCGCTGATCGGGCCGCGCACGCTCGACGAATTGGAAGACAGTCTCCAGGCGCTCGACATTTCGCTTTCGCCGGACGATCTTGCATGGCTGGATAGCGGTTCGGATCAGGCCCGCGCGCGGGCCTGACGGCAGCGGCAGTCGCTTCGGCCTACGCTGCGCCCTTAGCTTCCGGACTGTTTGCGCCCTCACCCTCTCCCGCAAAGAACCGGGAAAGGGTAAGAATGAGGGCAGCGCAAACGTCACTGGAAGTTAGGGGAGACAGATGCTCGACATCGCACCGACGAAACAGGCGGCCACCTGGCTCGATTCCTTTGCCCGGGCGCTCGAGGCCGGCGACGTCGAGGCCGCAACCAATTTGTTCGTCGAGGACTGCTACTGGCGCGATCTCTTGACCTTCACCTGGAACATCAAGACGATGGAAGGCCGCGCCGCGATCCGCGACATGCTGGCGGCGACGCTGGCAACGACTAGGCCTGCCCAGTGGCAGCTCGGCGGCGAAGCGACTTCGGACGAAGGCACGATCGAGGCCTGGTTTTCTTTCGAGACGTCATCGGCGTGGGGCCATGGCATCATGCGCCTCAGGGACGGCAAATGCCGGACGCTGTTTACGGCGATGAGCGATCTCAAGGGGTTGGAGGAGCGCAAGGGCCCAGCGCGGCCGCTGGGCGTCCGCCACAAGGCGGATCCGGAACGCGAGACCTGGCTGGAGGCGAGGCGCCGCGAGGCGCGTGACCTCGGCGTTAGCCAACAGCCCTACTGCCTGGTTATCGGCGGCGGCCAGGGCGGCATCATGCTGGGGGCGCGGCTCAGGCAATTGGGCGTGCCGGCCATCGTCATCGAGAAGAACGCCCAGGCCGGCGATTCCTGGCGCAATCGCTACCGCTCGCTCGTGCTGCACGATCCGGTCTGGTACGACCATCTGCCCTACATCCCGTTTCCCGAAAACTGGCCGGTGTTCACGCCCAAGGACAAGATGGGCGACTGGCTGGAGATGTACACGCGCGTCATGGAGCTCAATTACTGGACCTCCACGACATGCGTCAGCGCGTCCTATGACGACGCCGAAAAAATCTGGACGGTCGAGCTCGATCGCGCCGGCGAGCGCATCACGCTGAAACCCAGGCACATCGTCTTTACAACCGGTGCTTATGGCCCGCCCAGGCGCATCGACTTGCCGGGTGCCGAGGTCTTTCAGGGCCAGATCCTGCATTCCAGCCAGTATTCCAGCGGCGAGAGATTCCGCGGCAAGAAGGTCGCCGTCATCGGCGCGGCAAGTTCCGGCCATGACGTCAGCGTCGATCTCTGGGAGAGCGGCGCTGAGGTGACCATGGTCCAGCGGTCGCCGACGACGGTGGTCAAGTCGGACACGCTGATGGAAATCGGCTTCGAGATCTTCTCGGAAAAGGCGCTGGCGCGCGGCATCACCACTGAAAAGGCGGACATGATCGTCGCCTCGACGCCGTTCGCGCTGCTGCCGCAAGGCCAGCGGGCGCTTTACGACGTCATCAAGGCGCGCGACGCGGCCTTCTACGATCGCTTGCGCGGCGCCGGCTTCGCCATCGATTTCGGCGACGACGAGACCGGGCTCCTGATGAAGGCCTACCGCACCGGCTCGGGCTTCTACATCGATGTCGGCGCTTGCGACCTGATCATCGATGGCGAGATCGGCATCCGCAGCGGCGTCGGGATCAAGTCGCTGACGCCGACAGGCATCCTCTTCGACGACGGCTCCGAACTGGCGGCCGACGCAATCATCGCCTGCACCGGCTATCTCTCGATGAACGAAACCGTGGCGGCGATCGTCTCGCGCGAAGTCGCCGACAAGATCGGCCCGTGCTGGGGTATTGGCTCGGGCGTGAAAGGCGACCCGGGTCCGTGGCAAGGCGAATTGCGCAACATGTGGAAGCCGACAGCACAGGAAGCGCTGTGGTTCCACGGCGGCAATCTGGCGCTGTCGCGCTTCTATTCGAAGTACGTCGCGCTGCAGATCAAGGCGCGCATGGAAGGCATTGCGACGCCGGTCTATGGAGCGCCGGGGGTGAAGCTGTGATCTCCCCCCTTCAGGGGGAGATGGCCGGCAGGCCAGAGGGGGTCGCCGCACGTCGAGCGCCAACCTCCATCCGTTGCAGGAAGACGAGCCCGGTCGAACCGACCCCCTCTGTCGCCTTCGGCGACATCTCCCCCTCAAGGGGGGAGATCACCCACGCTCGAAATGCCTGGCCGCAACATCGACATGAGTGTCGTGCGCATGCGCTTCGATGCGTTCGGTCTCGCCGAGATCGTCCACCGCCTCGTTCGGCCACCAGCTGCCGCCGACCACGATTCCGTCCGAGACCAGCCTTTGCTCGGCGACCAGCGAGGCGCCGACCGAATCGACAAAGGTGAAGCGGCCCGGACGCAGCCGCAGCACCGCGATGTCGCCGACCGCACCCACCGCCAACCTGCCGAGATCGGGCCTGGCGATCGCTTCCGCCGGCCGCTGTGTCGCGGCGCGCAGCACCTCGACCAGCGGCATGCCGAGCGCCAGCAGCTTCGACATGCAGACCAGAATGTCAAAGGCCGGCCCGTCGACGCAGTAGAGATGCACGTCGCTGCTGATCACGTCCGGCGCCAGCCCCTCGCCGAGCATCGCCTTGGCCACTTCGAAATCGAACGAGCCCATGCCGTGGCCGATATCGAAGATGACGCCGCGCTCGCGCGCCAGCCGCATATCTGGCCGCACCGCCCCCGAGGCGAAGACCGGCGCGTTGGGAAACGGCCGGAAGCAGTGGGTGAGGATGTCGCCCTCGCGCAGCCGCGGCAGCACTTCCGAGCGGCCCGGCGGCGGCTCGTCTATGTGCGCCATCAGCGGCAGGCCGGCTTTGTCGGCGGCTTCGAGCGCGAGATCGACCGGCGCGATGCCGCTGCTGCCGCCGGCATGGCGACCCGAGCGGACCTTGACGCCGACAACCACGTCCGCGTGCTCGCGAGCCGCCGCTACCGTCTCGCGCGGTTCGCAGAGCCGGAGGTCGCTGCACTCGCCGACCGCCACGGTCTGCGAGAAGCCGAATATGCCGGCAAAGGAAATGTTGACATAGGCCAGGATGCGGACTTTCGAGCGCTCGATGACGTGGCGGCGAAAGCCAAGGAAATTGCCGGCGCCGGCGCTTCCGGCATCGATGAAGGTGGTGGTGCCGCTCTTTGCGGCGAGCCGGTCGGCATCGACGCCGAGCGACGTGCCGCCCCAATAGACATGGCTGTGCAGGTCGATCAGGCCCGGCGCGACGATCGAGCCCGTGGCATCGATGACGCGGGCGGCACGTTCGAAAGGGATTTCGGTGTCGATCGCGGCGATACGGCCGTCGGCAATCGCCAGATCGCGCTGCGCGTCGAGGCCGGAGGCCGGATCGATGAGGCGGCCGCCTTTTATCAGGAGATCGAATTGCATCGCGCCTGTCTCCACTTTCCCGTCAGGCCGGCCTGTAGGCAACGGCCTCGACCTCGATCTTGATGTCGATCATCAGCCGCGACTCAACTGTCGTGCGCGCCGGCGGGTCTTTCGGGAAATGCCTGGCATAGACGGTGTTGAAGATGCCGAAATCGCGGGCGTCTTCGAGCCAGACCGTCGTCTTGACTACGTCGTCCAGGGTACAGCCGGCCAGCGCCAGTGCCGCCTTGACGTTCGACAGCACCTGCTCGGTCTGTTCGGCGATGCCGCCCTTGACCACCAGCCCGTCTGTGCCGACCGGCACCTGGCCTGAGACATAGACGAAATCGCCGGCCCTGACCGCCGGCGACAACGGCACATGGGATTTTCCAAAACACTGCTTGGGCAAGGAGGCCTCCTCTGGAAATCGTTGCGTGACCGCGCGACTTGTCAGCTTGGCGCGAGAGGACGCGGCCTCTCTGCGAGTCTCATCCAACATTTTCGAAGCCTATATCGCTTTGCCGCGAGAGCGCCAGAACGATCACTGCGCTCGGTGATCCTTCGCGCCAGCGTCTGGACCCGCGACACCAGCCCGCTCAGCGGTCGATCCGCGTCGACAGGATGATCGACGACGACGTGCGCTCGACTCCGTCCATGGCGCCGATCTGGTCGAGAAGCGTGTCAAGATCCCTGATCGACGGCGCCTCGACGATGACGATCATGTCGAAATTGCCGCTGATCGAGTGCAGCGTGCGAACCGGTGCCAGCGCCTGCAGGCTGCGCACCACCTTGTCGGCAAGCTTGGGGGTGACGGTGAGCAGGACATGCGCCCTGACCAGCCCCTGCTCGTAATCCGGCGACAGCCTGACCCCGTAGCCGGCGATGATGCCGCGCTGTTCCAGCCGCTCGATCCGGCTTTGCACCGTCGTTCGCGAGACGCCGAGCCGCCGCGCCAGTTCGGCGGTCGAGGCGCGCGCATTGGTACGCAGCAGGGAAAGCAGAGCCTGGTCGGCATCGCTGAGCATTTCGACGAACCTTACCGGCACATTGCCCAAAGAGAGGCTGCGTTTCGTACAATCTCACGCTTCCTTTCGACAGGCAAGCTGCGATTCTAACCGTGAATTTAGCATTGGTGCGAGGGACCGGTCATGAAGGAAATCATCGTCGTCGGCGCCGGCAAGATCGGCTCGACCATTGCCGAGATGCTGGCTTCCACGGGCGACTACCATGTCACGCTTGTCGACCGCTCGGCGGCGCAGTTCGGCGCGGCCGAACTGCCTGAAACGGTCGAGACGCTGGAACTCGACATCGAGGCCGCCGGCACCCTCGAAGCGGCCTTGGCCGGCAAATTCGCGGTGCTCAGCGCCGCGCCCTTCCATCTGACCGCGCGCATCGCCGAGGCGGCGGCCAGCGCCGGCGTGCACTATCTCGATCTGACCGAGGACGTCGTCAGCACCAGGCGGGTCAAGGAACTGGCGCGCTCCGGCAACAGCGCCTTCATCCCGCAATGCGGTCTGGCGCCCGGCTTCATCTCGATCGTTGCCAACGATCTCGCCAGCCGCTTCGACACGCTGGAAAGCGTGCGCATGCGGGTCGGCGCGCTGCCGCAGTACCCGTCGAATGCGCTGAACTACAATCTGACCTGGAGCACCGACGGCGTCATCAACGAATATTGCGAGCCTTGCGAGGCGATCGTCGAAGGCGAGTTGATCGAAGTGCCGCCGCTGGAGGAGCGTGAAGAATTCTCGCTCGACGGCGTCACCTACGAGGCGTTCAACACCTCGGGTGGACTGGGCACGCTGGCCGAAACGCTGAAAGGCAAGGTGCGCACGCTGAACTATCGCACCATCCGCTATCCCGGCCATGCCGCGATCATGAAGGCGCTGCTCAACGACCTCGGCCTGCGCCACCGCCGCGACGTGCTGAAGGACATTTTCGAAAGCGCCCTGCCGGCAACGCTGCAGGACGTGGTTATCGTCTTCGTCACCGTCAGCGGCCGCAAGAACGGCCGTCTGCTGCAGGAGACCTACGCCAACAAGATCTACGCCAGGCGTGACGGCGAAACGGTGCGCAGCGCCATCCAGATCACCACCGCATCGGCCATCTGCGCGGTGCTCGACATGCTCGCCGACGGTAGCTTGCCGGCCAGGGGCTTCATCAAGCAGGAGGACATCGCGCTCGACGCGTTCCTGGCCAACCGCTTCGGCCGCGCCTATGCGCAGCACGAGATGGTTAGCCGGCTTGCAGGATGAGCTGCGTAATCTCCCCCCTCGAGGGGGAGATGTCGCCGAAGGCGACAGAGGGGGTCGCCTCGCGTAGAGCGCCAACCTCCATCTGTCGCAAGGGAGGTCGCATCCAGTCGAACCGACCCCCTCTGGCCTGCCGGCCATCTCCCCCTCAAGGGGGGAGAGCGCGAGCCATCAGACATGCAGTGCGTGCCCCAGCGCCTTCAGCGCCGCTTCCTGAAAACCCTCGCCCTGTGTCGGATGGGCATGGATCGTCCCGGCGATGTCCTCCAGCGTCGCGCCCATCTCCAGCGCCAGCCCAAACGCCGTCGACAGTTCCGACACGCCCTGGCCGACGGCCTGGATGCCAAGCACCAGGTGGTTGTCCGCCCGCGCCACTACCCGGACGAATCCGTCCTCGCCCAACTTCGTCATCGCCCGGCCATTGGCGGTGAAGGGAAACAGTCCGACCTTGATCTCGCCACGGGTCTTGGCCTCCTCCGGCGACAGGCCTGCGGTGACCAGCTCCGGATCGGTGAAACAGACAGCCGGGATCGCTCGTCTGTCCCAGCTGCGCTTGTGGCCGGCGACGATCTCGGCGACCATTTCGCCTTGCGCCATGGCCCGGTGCGCCAGCATCGGCTCGCCGGTGACGTCGCCAATGGCAAAGATACCACGCATCGAGCTGCGGCACTGGTCGTCGATGCGGATGAAGGGTCCGGCCATGTCGAGGTCGATCTGCTCCAACCCCCAGCCTTCGGTCACCGGCTTGCGACCGACCGTGACCAGCACCTTGTCGGCGGCAATCTTGCCGTTCTTGCCGCCATTCGTCTCGACCAGCAGCGCGTCGCGCTTAGTGGACAGCCCCTTGGCCTTGGCGTTCACGAGCACCTCGATGCCGAGTTCGGCCAGCCGCTTCACCACCGGCCGGGTCAGTTCCGCATCATATTGCGCCAGCACGCGCGGCAACGCCTCGACTACGGTCACCTTGGCGCCCAGCTTGGCAAAGGCGATGCCGAGTTCCAGACCGATATAGCCGCCGCCGACCACCGCCACCCTCTCCGGAACTTCGCTCAGCGCCAGCGCCTCGGTCGACGAAATGACCGGCCCGCCGAACGACAGCGATGGCAGCTCGACCGGCGCCGAGCCGGTCGCTATCACCACCGTTTCGGCTCGGATCACCTGCATGCCGATCTCGGTCTCGACGGCAACGGTCTTGCCGTCGCGAAATGTCGCCCAGCCATGCACCGTCTTCACGCCAGCTTTCTTCAGCAGGCCGGCGACGCCGTTGTTCAGCCGGCTAACGATGCCGTCTTTCCAGGCAATGGTCGCCGCGAGATCAAGCGACGGTCCTGCGATGGAAATTCCGAGCAGGCTCTTGCCGCTGGCCATGTGCGAGAGCTTTTCGAACTCTTCGGCTGCATGGATCAGCGCCTTTGACGGGATGCAGCCGACATTGAGGCAAGTGCCGCCCGGTTTGCCTGCCTCGACGATCACCGTGTCGATGCCAAGCTGCCCGGCGCGGATGGCACAGACATAGCCGCCCGGACCGGCGCCGATGACCAGCAGCTTGCAGGAGATTTCCTTCATGTCAGCTGCGTCCTTTCGGGGATAAATGCCCCACCATCCGGCCGCTGCGCGCCTTTCCTTCTCCCCCTGTGGGAGAAGGTGGATCGGCGCGCAGCGCCGAGACGGATGAGCAACCGTGCTTCATATCGATGCCGGATTCCACGATTTGTTGTCTCGGACCATGGCGTTGA
>NZ_JAMYOZ010000038.1:0-45084 GCF_040320095.1 Mesorhizobium sp. M0800 | reverse complement strand
GCGGCCGCAAGGACCGTGCTCAAAGGCCGGACATATGGACGCAAGCGATCGAAAACGACGCAAAACAACCGTTGCAGGCAGGGCGCCGTCCACATATGGATCCTGGGGTCTGCGCCGCGTCGCTTCGCTCCTTGCTTCGCCCCACGATGACGAAACGACGGGCGCCTCGGCCAATCTCCAAAGTGTACGATCCGCCGGCGCAAAAACCATCCAAATGTCAACCTTCCGCGCCCGGGAACCTAGTGCACCGCCGCGTACATGATCTTCTCCTCCGTCGCCTCCGCAGGCGAGAACTCCTCGACGATGCGGCCTTGCCGGCAGACCAGGATGCGGTCGGACAGGTTCATGATCTCCGGCAGATAGGACGAGATGACGACGACGGCCAAGCCCTCGTCGGCCAGCCGGTTGATGATCTGGTGGATCTCGGCGATGGCGCCGACATCGACGCCGCGCGTCGGTTCGTCGAAGATGACGATGCGCGGCTTCTGCACCAGTCCCTTGCCGATCACCACCTTCTGCTGGTTGCCGCCGGAAAGCTCGACCACGCGCGCATTGTCGTTGATCGCCTTGACGTTCAGCGTCCTGGTCCATTCGGCCGACAGCGCCCGCATCTCCTGCGCATTGATTACCCAGCTCTTTTCCCGCCCCGCCGCCAAAAAGCCGCCGAACAGGTTCTCGGCGACGTCCATCGTCTCGAAAATCCCCTCGCTTTTGCGATCTTCGGTGACATAGACGATGCCGTCCGCCACCGCCTCGCTCGGCACGAGATAGCGCACCGGCCGGTCGTGCAGTTCGATGCTGCCGCCGCGCAGGAAGTCGCGCTTGTAGATGCCGGAGACGATCTTGAATGTCTCGGTGCGGCCCGAGCCGATCAGCCCGAACACCCCGGTGATCTGGCCCTCGAAGATCGAGAAGGAATTGTTGCGCACGACGTTGCTCATCGAGATGTCCTGCACCGACAGCACCTTCTTGCCGGGCTTGCGCAGCTTGGTCTCGTCGCGCTGGCTGTAGAGCTGCCCCGACAGCGTGCGCCCGACCATCGCCGCGACGATCCTGTCGCGATCGAAAGCGGCGGTATCGTCGGTGATCACCAGCTCGCCGTCGCGCAGGATGGTGATGCGGTCGGCGATATCAAGCGCCTCTTCGAGCGCATGGCTGATGAAGACGATCGACACGCCCCTTGCCTTGAGCCGGCGGATCAGCGCGAAGAAGTGCCGCTTTTCCTCTGGCGTCAGCGTCGCCGTCGGCTCGTCGAAGATGATGATCTCGGCATTGTGGTGGACGGCGCGCGCGATCTCGACCATCTGCCGCTTGGCCGCGCCCAGCGTCGCCACCATTGCGTTCGGGTCGACGGGAAAGTTCAGCGATTGCAGAAACTGCTGCGCCGAAATGTAGGTGCCGCGCAGCCGGTTGAGAAAGCTTTCCGTGCCGAGATAAAGGTTCTGCGCCACCGTCATCGACGGCACCAGGCTGGTCTCCTGGAACACCATGGCGATGCCGGCTTCAAGCGCCGCATGCGGCGAGGCGTAGGCGATCTCCTGGCCCTTGTGGAACATCGTTCCCGATGTCGCGTCGACGACGCCGGCGATGATCTTGGTCAGCGTCGATTTTCCAGCACCATTCTCGCCGAGCAGCGCGTGGATCTCGCCCTTGCGCAGCTCGAAGCTGACATTCTTCACCGCGGGCACGCCGCGATAGGTCTTGGTCACGTTCTCCAGGCGGACGATCGGCTCCATCAGCGATGCCCTCCTGAGGCCAGATCGATCGCCAGCAGGCAATCGCCGCCTTTCGAGGCGATGAACAGGCGACCGTCTGTCTCCGCCACGCTGCAGATGCCGTGGCGCGTGCCGTTGGCGCGGCTGTGCAGGCTGAATTGCGGCCGCATCTCCCGATCGAGCCTGACCACCAGCCCGTAGGAGCGGCTCGGCGACCACGGCTTGTGGATGCCCATGGTGCGGATGCCGCCGCATTGCAGCGGCTCGAGGAAGCTTCGGTTGGAGGCGAGCGCCGGCGCGATCCAGTGTTGCGGCGGCACTTGCGCGAGCATGTCGTTTCGGTAGTGCGTTTCCTGCAGTACGAATTCGATCAGCCGGTTGCGCGGCGCAAACAGCGTAAGCCAGGCGCCACCGTCGGCGGCAGGCGACAGCCGTGCGGGATAGCCGGGCAGATGCGCCAGCACCGTCGAGCGGCTGCCTGTCGCGCTGTCGAAGCGGACGAGTTGGTGCCGCCAGCTCTCGCCGACCAGCACATCCTTGCCGGTTGGATGCAGCCCATAGGGGAAGGCGATGTCACCGGCGAGCTTGCGGAATTCGCTGCCTGCCGGATCGCGCTTCCACAGCGAACCCGATGCACCCTTCTTCATCAGATCGGCGGCCCATTGCGACGGCCCGTGGTCGGCCGAGCCATTGGCCAGCCAAAGCGTGCCATCTTCCGCATAGGCGAGTGCTGTGATGCAGCGGATCTCGGCCGGCAGGGCGGCCTCCTTGCCTGCAATCAGCAGCCTGCCGCTTTCGAGCCCGACCGTCAGTTCGCCGGCGGGCGAGCGCGCGAGCGCTGTGACCGCGGCCGGAAATGTCTCGACCAGAACAGGCGCGCCACCGGCGGCGAGCGCGTAGGCGGCATTGCCGCTGGACGCCAGCAGCCGGCCGTCGGCGACCAGCAGATTATCGGGCTGGAGCAGTTCGGCGAAGGCCGCAACATCGTCCAGCAGCGTGTTCGGCCTGAAGGCACCGTCGAGCGGCGGGATGGTCATCGCCTTGCCGCGGAAGATGTCGAGGATCGGGTCCAGCATCATGCCTTTGCTCCCCAGTAGGAAGCGGGGCTGGTCCAGTTCGGGTCGGCCCCGGCAATCCTGTAGCGGCCGATGCGGTTGTTGAGAATACCGCCGACGAACAGAAAACCCTTGTGCTCGCGCATCGAAGTCACCATCGGGTGAGCGGCGCCCGACAGATCGCCCATCGCTTCGACGATGCCGCCCTTCTCGTTGAACTTCACCACACCGCCGGTGTTGATGTTGGGGAACAGCCATTCGTCCTGCGGCAGCCGGCGCGTCATGCGCTTGCGCATGTCGGGATGGCGCAGCGACAGGTCGAAGCTCGGCGTGCGCATGCCGAGCCAGGCCATCCAGTAATTGCCGTCGGAGGCACGGTTGATGTTGTCGGGGTAGCCCGGCATGTCGCGGATGACGCATTCTGCGCTGCCTGCTTTCGACCCTTCCAGCCAATATCGATGCACGCGGCAGGCCCAGCTTTCGGCAAAAAACAGCGACTTGCCGTCATGCGCCATGCAGACGCCGTTGGTATAGCGGTAGCCGTCGAGCAGCGTTTTCGTCGACCCGTCCCTCGGGTCATAGACGAGCAGCCGCCCGGTGGCGCGGTTCTCGATCGAATCCAGCGCCCAGTCGTGCGCGTCATAGCGCTTGGTGGAATCGGTGAAATAGATGCGGCCGTCCGGCGCGATGTCGCAATCATTGGGATCGCGCAGCCGCGCATCGTCGACGATCGAGGTCCAGGAGCGCGACGTTTCCGCCGAAAGCCGCTTCACCTCGCGCTGCGGCGAAACCGAATAAAGGCCCATCGCGCCAACGCAGCTGATCAGATTGCCTGTCTTGTCGAAGGCCAGGCCGAGCGGAAAGCCGCCAATATGGGCAAAGACCTCCGAGCGTTTGTAGTCCGGCGCGAAGAAGCGGACGATCTCGCCATGCCTGGTGCCGCAATAGAGATGGTCGTCGCGGTCGAGGATGACGTCTTCCGGACCTTCCAGCTCGCCGAGCCCGATATGGTCGGCCTCCGACAATCGGTTGTCGAGTTCGTAAGGGGTGCCCGAGCCCGGTGCAGCCGACTGCGTTGCCCCCATCTTCAGGTAGACCGGTGCGACATAGACCTCGTCCAGAACCTTGTGACGGTTCTTCAGCCAGCGAATGTCGATGGTGACGGCGACGGCCAGCATGATGCCCAGCACCATCTGGTTGGTGCCGGTGCCATAGCCCAGCCGGATCAGCCCGTTGGTCATGGTCAGCACGATGATCGCGCCCATCAGCCCCTTAATCACCGAACCGCGACCGCCGCCCAGGCTGACGCCGCCGACGACCGCCGCTGTCAGTGCCATGACCTCGAGGTTGAGGCCTGTGCCCGGCCCTGCCCCGCTCAGCCGGCAGGCGATGAGGAAGCCGCCGAGCGAGGCGCAGAAGCCGGAAAACACATAGGTCATGAATACGGTGCGGCGCACGCGGATGCCGGCATTGTGGGCCGATCGCCGCGACCCGCCCACCGCCTGCACATGCCAGCCGGGCCGCGAGCGCGTCAACGCGACGTGGGTAATGATGGCCAGGATAATCGCCGCCCACACCGCAACCGAGAGGCCCCAGAAGGTGTCGTCGCCGATGAAGTCCAGCACATCCGATGTTGCATCGGAAAGCTGGACGTCGGCGGCATAAGTGGTGACTAAAATGTCGAACAGCGCCCGCCCGAAGATGAAGGTGACCAGCGTCGTCAGGAACGCGCGCAGCCTGAAATAGCCGATCAGATAGCCGTTGATCGCGCCGAACAGCAGCCCGGTGGCGATCGAGGCGGCCAGCGCCAGCCACACCGATTGTTCGAGGATGAAGAAGACGAACACGGCGGAAAAGCACGACAGCGCGAAGATCGAGCCGACCGAAAGGTCGATGCCGCCGCCAAGCATGACCACCGTCATACCGGTGACGACCAGCGAGAATTCGCCGAGCTGGCGGGTCGATTCCTGCAGCGACATCGGCTTGAAGAAGCCGGGGATGATCGAACCGAACACGCTGAGCGTCGCCACCAGCGCCAGGAAAGGAATGGCGTTGTCGGTCCAGCGTTTGCTTAGGATCTCGCCGACGAGGTGGTCGGGCACGAGATTGTAGCGCCAGGATTGAAGGCGTTCGCGAAAGGACATCGGTTGCTGCTGCCACTCAAGAGAGAAAGAGGCGGCCGAACCCGGTCCGGCCACCTCGTCGATGCTTGCAACGGACCCGCGGTTTACTTGGCCGCAGCTTGGGCTTGCAGTGCCTTCAAGTCCCAGCAGCTGTCTGGCTTGAGGTCGGCCTTGGTTGTCGCCTTCTCCAGCGTGTAGATGTAGGTGTGCGAGGTGCCGGCCGGCTGGCCACTCTGCAACAGGAACTTGATGACGGCGTTCATGTCGCCCGACTGGCGGGCAAGATCGGTCATCACCACCGCGCCATAGGTGCCGTCCTGCAGCTTGTCGCAGTCGGCGGTCTTTTCGCCACCGCCGGTGGTGACCAGAAAGACTTTGCCCTCGAGCTTGGCATCGCGGATCGCAGCCGATGCGCCGGTCGCGTCGCCGTCCCAGAAATCGATGATGGCGCAGATGTCGGGGTTCTGCTGCAGCATCGTCGTCGTCACGTTTCGCGAGGTCGTCGCATCCCAGTTGGAGTCCGGCTTGGCCACGACCTTGAAGTCGGGGTTCCTGTCCAGCACCTTCATGATGCCGGCATACTGGTAAAGGCTCGATGAGTTGGCCTGGTCGCCCTGCACCAGCCCGATCTTCTTGGACGAGTTCGGCCCACAACCCTTGATCGCCGCTTCGGCTTCCAGCTGGCCGAGGCGATCCCAGTCGCTGCCGACAAAGGCATCGGCCGGGAAGTTCGCCGGATTGTCGACCAAAAGCACATAGGTGCCGGCCGCCTGCGCCTTCTTCATCAGCTTGGCATAGGAGTTGAGGTCCGGCGAATGGATGATCAGCACGTCCGGCCTGGTGTCCGACGAGATTGCGTCGGTTATCGCCTGCGCGCCGGCATCGACCACCCAGTTCGGGTCACGCGTCTCGAACACGCCACCCCAGGCCTCGACCTCCGTCTTCAGGTAATGCGCCCAGCCCTGTGCCAGGTCGAAGCCCATCGCCATCGGGACCAGCATCACACGCTTGCCCTTGAGCGCTTGCGAATAGGCGCCCGGACCCGGATCTTCGGCCGCGAAGCCTGGCGCCACGAATGCGGAGGCGGCAAGCGCTGCCGCGGCAGCCATAAACGTCCTGATGATTTTCATGTCACATCCTCTGGTTTGGTCGTTGTCGTTCGCGGCCGGCCCCAACCGTTCGCGTCAGTCTAAATGTCGCCTTGCTGCGCGGTCTGCTCGTCGCGCGGATTGATGAACCCATCGACGATGATCGCCGCCAGCAGGATCGCGGCCTTGATCAGGTTCTGATAGAGCAGCGGAATATCGATGATGGTCATGGCGTTGAGCAGGATGCCAATCAGCGCGGCACCCACCAGCACGTTGCGCACCCCGCCCCGCCCGCCAGACAGACCGATGCCGCCGATCACCGCCACCAGCACGATGTCGTAGAGCAGCGTGGAATTGACGATGCGGGTGTTGATCGAATGCAGGCTGGCGGCGGTGAGCAGGCCGGCCACCAGCGAGACCAGGGCCGACAGCACGTAGCGCAGCACCAGCATCGGGCGCACTGGAATGCCGATGTTGCGCGCGGCGACCGGGTTGTCACCGGCGAAATAGACGTAGCGGCCCCATTTGGTGTAGCGCAGGAACAGGAAGAAGGCGAAAGCCAGCCCGGCGAAGACAAACACCTCGACCGGGATGTCGAGGAAACGCAGCCCGCCCAGAAGCTCGACCCAATGGCCGGGCGGCACCGGCACGGCGTCCTGCGTGATCAGTTGTGAACGCACATAGCCGAAGACGAAGGATGCGGTCGCCAGCGTCACGAAGATCGCCGGAACCTCGGCGTAGGCGACCAGGATTCCGTTCAACAGCCCGATGGCGAGAACGCCAGCGAGCACATAGGCGAAGGCCAGCCCGTCGGATGTTCCCGAATTCAGCAGTTGCAGATACCACGCGACCGACATCGCCATGATCGCCACCGCCGACAGGTCGATGCCCCTGCCGATAATGACGACCGCCATGCCAAGCGCCAATATGCCCAGCACCGAGACCGAGCGTACGATGGCAACGAGATTGTTCGAGTTGATAAACCCGGGCAGTCCGATGGCGGCGGCAATGAACAGCACAACCGCGATGGCAAAGACAATGCCCTCCTGGTTCAGGCTTCTCCAGTTTAGCCAGCCGGTCGCGTTCATTGCCCGCTTTCACCCGCGATGGCTACGCCCTGCTCCCTCTGCGGCCATCGGAACGAAAGCTAATCGGCTCAAGACCAATTCGTCAAATGAATCCGCGCATTGCAGGCCGGCTTGCGAGGAAATTCTGCGGTGGACGCGCCGATTGGCGAGGCTGGCGCAATGCCAGGAACTCAAGCACTTTTGCAATTAACCGTGCCGATCGGAGCGCTCGCAAAAGTTTGTTCCACAACGAGCGAAGCAGGCAGAATTTATGTCCGCGATCGCCGCTGGATTCCCGCGTCAAATCCGCAAAGCATGGCCCGAGACCTCGGCGCCGGCAGCGTTCGGTAACGCCAGAAAGCGGAACGAGGCGACGAGACCGATTGCGCCGATCACCAGGAAGGCAAGGCGGAAGTCGACGAGATCGAGCGCCGGCACGCCCCTGGCGATCTGCGACAGGTTGAGCAGCGCCGCCGCGACCGCCACGCCGAACAGCATCGCTATCTGCTGCAGCATGCTGGACAACGTCGCCGCCGAACTACGCTGCTGTGAGGCCACATCGGCGAAGGCCAGCGTGTTCAGCGCGGTGAACTGCATCGATCGCGACAGTCCGGCGATCAGCATCAGCACCACCACCAACGCTTGCGGCGTCTGCGGCGAAAGCGCCGCGCAGGCCATGATCGACAAGGAAGCGATCACCCCGTTGACGATCAGCACCGAACGGAAGCCGAAGCGCCTCAGCGTCGGCGTCGTCACCGCCTTCATGCCGAGATTGCCGAGGAAATAGGCCAGGATCATCATGCCGGCATCGACCGGGCTCAGGCCGAAGCCGACCTGGAACAAAAGCGGCAGCAGAAATGGCGTGGCGTTAATGGCGATCCGGAAAATCGTGCCGGCCGACAGCGTCGAGATGGCGAAGGTCTGCACCTTGAAAGCTGTGAGATCGAGCAGCGGATGGTTGGCGCGTCGCAGATGCCGCACCGCCAGCCAGCCGACCAAAATGCCCGTGCCGAGCAGTGCCACGGTCGGCAACGCACCCTTTTGCGGATGCGCGATGCGCTCGAGGCCATAGAGCATCGAGGCGAGCCCGACCGAGGTCAGCAGGAAGCCCGGCCAGTCGAGCGGCTTGGCCCCAGCTTCGCGGTCGCCAGGAATAAAGCGGGCAACCAGCGCCAAACCGGCAACCCCAAGCGGAATGTTGATGAAGAAATTCCAGTGCCAGGAGAGATAAGTGGTGATGAAGCCGCCAAGCACCGGCCCGACCACCGGCGCAAACAGCGCCGGCCAGGTGATCAGCGCCGTGGCGTTGAGAAGCTCGGATTTCGGCGCGTTGCGCAGCACCAGGATGCGGCCGACCGGCGTCATCAGCGCGCTGCCCAGGCCCTGAACCGCGCGTGCGGCGACGAACTCGGCCAGGTTCTGTGAGATGCCGCAAACGAGCGAGGCCAGCGTGAACAGGGCGATCGCCACGAGGAAGATGTTGCGCGTGCCAAAACGGTCGGCAAGCCAGCCGGACAGCGGCACGAACACCGCCATGGTCAGCATATAAACGGTGATGCCGATGCTCATCGCCACCGCCGGCACGCCGAAGGATTCTCCCATCTGCGGCAGCGAGGTCGAGATGATGGTCGAATCCAGAAGCTGCATGAAAAAGGCGACGGCGACGATCAGCGCCACCCGCCGGGCTTGCCGCGCCGCCGGCGCGGTTTCGGGCAAGGCTTTGTTTTCGGGAATGGCGGTCATGCACAGAACTGTCCGAAGGGGAATTTTCACCCGCTCCATCGGCAACCGCACAATTGTCCGGCAAACCGATGACGCACCGGTTTCAACAGCATCTGGCCGGTGCCGTCCAGACCTGGTCCAACAAACTTTCGTGTGGCATCGCTGCCGGCTATGCGATGACCCAGCCCTGCCGCCGGACCGGCCTTTCACGATCCACGATGGCGCTTCGCGCCGCAGCCGGCGTATCTCATGCGGCTTCGATCTTCTCCAGGAACAGGCTGAGCTGGTCCGGGTCCATGTGCACGACGTGCCTGTCTTCGGGATAGGCCAGGCTGTTCACATCGGCGACATATTCGGAAAAGGCGGCGATGCGTTCGGCCTGCAGGCGATCGTATTCGGCGGCGAAATTGCGATAGACCTTGGAATGCCGAGGCATGTGGCCGCGGTTCTGGCCGAGGATGTCGTCGGCGAACAGATACTGCGCGTCACAGCCGGTGCCCGCTCCCATCGACAGCATGATCAGCGACGTCCGTTCCGAGATCGCCTTGGCCACTTCCACCGGCACCACCTCGATCTCGGCGCCGATCGCGCCGGCGGCCTCCAGTTGCTTCACCGCCTCGAACACCTGCATGGCGGTGTCGGCGGTCTTGCCGACAGCCTTGAAGCCGCCCGTCCAGGTGGCGCGTGACGGGATGAGGCCGACATGGCCGATCACCGGAATGGCATCGTCGGCCATCCGCTTGATGGTGGCGTAGCCGGCGCTGCAATAGACGGCATCGGCGCTGGCCTTGTAGAGCCGGAACGCCCAGCGGACGAAATCATCGGCGGTGCCGATTTCGAAGAAATTCTCGCCCGGCATGGTGAACAGGCTGGGTGCCGCATCGCGGTATTGCGGATTGAGCACCAGCTCCGGCGGCACCGAGACGATATCGACGCCGGCGCGTTCGGCGGCCTCGGCCTCGTCCATCGTCAGCACGCGCAGCATCGTCAGCTGCCGCTTGCCCTTCATGGCCCGCAGGTCTGCGACGGTCGGTCTTTTCCGGCTCATGGATTTTGGTCCCCTTTGCTACGTGACAGAAGGCCGGTCAGGCGATCTGGATCATCACCTTGCCAGCTTCCACCTTGACCGCATAGGTCTGCAGATTGACACAGACGGGAGCCCCTTTGGCCTGGCCGGTCTTGTAATTGAAGCGGCCATTGTGCTTTGGGCATTCGATGATGTCGTCCATGACAAGCCCATCGGCCAGATGCGCCTTCTCATGCGTACAAAACCCGTCGGTGGCGAAGAATTCATCGTCCGGCGAACGGTAAATCGCGAAGGTGCGGCCGCCATGGTCGAAGCGGATGACATCTTCCTCTTCGACATCGTCCACGGCGCACGCTTCGACCCAATCGGCCATTCTATATCTCTCCTGAAATTTTCTGCATGGCGCCGGTGCGGTGCCTATTCAGCCGCCGCCGACATGTTCACTTCGTGGAACTCGCCACGATAGGGCCTGGCCGTTGGCGGCAGTTCGCGCTTGAGGAAATGATCCTCGTATTTGAGCTGCCTGAGCAGGACAGGCCAGACCTCGCGATAGGCATGCCATATCGACGGGTTCGGCTCCGGCAGATCGTGCTTGATCAATTCATGCAGCTTGGGCATCGCGTGATAGGGCACCATCGGAAACATGTGGTGCTCGACGTGGTAGTTCATGTTCCAGTAGATAAACCGGCTGATCGGGTTCATGTACACGGTACGGGTGTTGAGCCGGTGGTCGACGACGTTGTCGGCCAGACCGATGTGTTGCAGCAGGCCGGTCATCACCATGTGCCAGGTGCCGTAGAGGCGCGGCACGCCGATGAGCACCACCGGCACCCACGACTGCATGTAGAGGGCGAGTGCTATCGTGGCGATGTAGATGGCAATATGCCAGCGCGCCGCGATGACGGCCTTGTGCTGTTCCATCTCGGGAACGTAGCTTTTCTCGTCGGGCGTCAGCTTGCCGAGCGCCTGGCGTACCAGCGCCGGAAGCGAATAGCGAAAATCAAGGATGCCGGTGAAAGCCAGCGCCGCACGCAAAAGGTCCGGCGGGCGCATCACGGCGATCTCGGCGTCGCGGCCGACGATGATCGTGTCTGTATGGTGCCGGGCATGGCTCCAGCGCCAGGTCACCGGGTTGCGCATCAGCATGAAGCTGGCGATCTGGTAGACGACATCGTTCATCCAGCGCGTGCGGAAGGCAGTGCCATGGCCGCATTCGTGCCAGCGCGAGTCGCTGGAGGAGCCGTAGAGCACGCCGTAGACGAAGAAGAACGGCACGCACCACCAGGTGCCCCAGAAATAGATGGCGCCGGCGGCGGAGCCGAGGATGGCGACGATCCAGATGATCGTGTCGCGGATCGCCGGGCTGTCTGAGCGCTGCATCAGCTCCTTGATCGCCTTGCGAGGGACATCCGTGTGGTACCACTCCGCCGAGGCCAGTCCCGTCTCGATCGCCCTGCGCGTGCTTTCGCCGACCAGGCTGTAATCGCGCTTTACCGTGCCAGCCATTGTGACCTCCGATTCCCGATCTGCCGCGAGCCCTCCCCGCTCCGGCCGGAGCCAGCCTCCCAACTGGTGTCCCGTATCTTGTTCGCCATTATCACGACCTGCCTCCAAGAACAGGAAAACGGCCCGACGGCTGCGGGTAGTCCTCTCGCGGCTGCCTGGCGATTGCCGCGATCCGGCTCTCGGCGGCGGCGATCTCGCCGGCGCCGTCGAGAACCCGGAACACGGCATCGTAGGAGCGGCTCTCGCCGTGCTCCAGCCAAATCATCTCGCCGCGTTCGCGCGCGGCCAGATTTCCCAGTACATGATGCGTCGACGGCTCGATGCCAAGCGCGTACTGCCCGGCCTGGAAATTCTGCCATTGATAGGCGCAGGGCAATTGGTCCTTGCGCGTGACCACCTCGAAGCCGAGGCCGAGCCTGTCGTTGACCACCGCCATCGGCACATTGCCGGCGCCGTCGGCGCCGAGTTCGTGCTGCCAGACCTGTTCCTTGAATCCCGGTTGCGGCGCCGGCACCGTGCGGTAGCCGACCTTCTGCGCTTCATAGCGCTCGCCGGCATGGCCTGCCCAGACGACGTCGCGGATCGGCGCCAGGTAGCGCGATCCCTCGTCGAGCACCGGATGACTGACATTGATGTGGTAGAAATACATATGCGGCGTCCGGTTGAAGCCGTGATTGACGACACGGTCCGAAAGCCGGATCTCGTTGCCGCCGACATCGGCCTCGATCCGCCGCAGCAGATGCAGATCTTCACCGAATACAGTCGATTGCTGGACGATGCCTTCGGCCCACAACACGCAGCGGTCGCCGTCCCAGGTCTCGCCATAGCCGGTCAGCCGCGCCGGAATGGTGCTGACGCGGCCGTGCAGCGAATGGCGCACCGTCTTCTTCGGCGGGTAGTTGTAGGTATCGGCCGGTACTTCGTTCATGAACAATATATGGTCGAGGCCGCAGGTCAGCAGAAGGCCGGAAAACGACCGCGCCCACGCCAATCCCTCCTCGCCTTCATACTCGTGCAGGCCGGGATGGCGAAAACCGCTCGGCGAGTGCCAGCCGATCGCCTGGCCTTTGAAGTCGCAGTCGGCGATATCGAGCGCCCGGTCGACCAGCGCGGTGAAGCGCAGGCCGGAGCCGGTGCGGAATTCGAGCATGCGGATGCCGCGCTCGACGCCGTCGCCAAGCGTCATCAGCCGCACGCCGGCGAACTGCGACAGCATGCCGGACCGTTCCGAGACCTGCCGGCGCGACAGCGTCTTGCCGTAAAGCTCTACCATGTGACGGCCAGTTCTTTCACTTTGCTCCCGTCCTTCACTTCGCTCTCGTCTCCTTGAGCAGGGCCGACATGTCGGCGCCGGTGATGATGCTTTCCACGGTCAGCAGATCGGTGCCGGCGACCGTCTGCTCGGCGACGATCTCGCCGCGGCGCATGACGATGATGCGATCGGCGACCTGGAAGACGTGATGGATGTTGTGGGTGATCAAAAGCACCGAGTGACCGGCATCGCGCACTTCCTTGACGAAGCGCAGCACGCCGTGCGTTTCCTCGACGCCGAGATTGTTGGTCGGCTCGTCGAGGATGATGACCTTGGCGGCGAACTGCATGGCGCGCGAGATGGCGATCGACTGACGCTCGCCGCCTGACAGCGTGCTGACCAGCGCATCGGCGTCGAGTTTCTTCGAGATGCCGACGCGCTTCAATAGAGCCGACGCAGCATCGCGCAATCGAGCGAGATCGAGCGGCGCGAACACGCCAAGCCATTTGAGATTGACCGGCTCGCGGCCGAGGAAAAGATTGCGCGCGATGCTGAGATCGGGAGCCAGCGAGGTGTCCTGGTGGATGGTCTCGATGCCGAGATCCATCGCGTCGCGCGTCGAGCGGATGGAGACCTTCTGGCCGCGCACATAGATGTCGCCGCGATCGACGGGAAAGACCCCGGAGATCGCCTTGATTAATGTCGATTTGCCGGCGCCGTTGTCGCCGAGCAAGGCCACCACTTCGCCCTCGTTGAGCGTGAAGGAGGCGCTCTTCAGGGCGCGGACGCTGCCGAAGGATTTTTGCAAATTCTGCAGCCGAAGCACTTCCATGATCAGCTCCTGGCGGCGTTCTTCTGCAGCAAAGCGTGCAGGATGAGCATGGCAAGGATGATGACGCCGACGAAGATGTTATAGGCGAGCCCGGGCACGCCGATCAGCACGATGCCGTTGCGGATGCTGCGCAGCATCAGCGCGCCGACGATGGTGCCTAGGATGGTGCCGCGCCCACCGGTCAGCGCAGTGCCGCCGACCACCACCATGGCGATCACTTCGAGCTCGTACCCGGTGCCGGCCACCGGCGAGGCGGCAGAGATGCGGAAGGCGCTGATCATGCCGGCGAGACCGGCCAGCACCGAGGTCAGGATGAACAGCCAGATCTTGACCGCATCGGCCGGCACGCCGCGCGCCACGGCAGCGTTACGGTTCGAGCCGATAGCGCTGATCCAGTTGCCGAGCTTGGCGTAGTGCAGCACATAGATCGCCAGTAGCGACAGGCCGATGAACCACCACAGCGAGGTATAGAAACGGAACGTTCCGATATTGAAGCTGCCGGCCAGCAGCGTCACGAAGAAGCCTGGCTGGTTCCAGGATTTCAGCGGAAAGCCTTGGGTGATGTAAAGCGCTGCCCCACGCACGACGAGCAGCATCGACAGTGTCACCAGGAAGGACGAGATGCCGATCTTGGTGACGATCAGCCCGTTGATCGCACCGATCGCTATGCAGAGCAGCAGGCCGGCCAGCAGCGCGAGGCCAATATCAAACCCGCCGTTCTGCACCAGCAGCATGACGACGACCGGCGCCAGCCCGAATACGGCACCGACCGAAAGGTCGAACTCGCCCGCCGTCAGAAGCAGCGTCATGCCGAGCGCGATGATGCCGAGCTCGGGCAGGAACGCCATCATGTTGGAGATGTTGAGCGGCGACAGGAAATTCGCGTCGGCGATCGCGAACACCGCAAGCAGGACAATCAGGATGACGAGCGAAGAGAACTGCGGCGAGCGCATCAGGCTCGACCTGCGTTTGGCACGCGGCATTTCCTCTTCTGCGGCAATTGTCATGACTGTTTCGACCATATTTCAAGGTGACGCCCGCCGCCTGCGCGGCGAGCGTTAATTTCAATCACTTGTTGTAGAGTTTCAGGATCGGTTCGACGCTCGACGCGTCGTAGAGGCTGAACGTGTGGATGTCGTAGCCGATCGGTTCGCCAGCGGCGGCCAAACCGAGCAGCGCCACCGGCATGAAGCCCTGCGCTGACGGGAACTGCCAGGCAGCCGCGTTGATGAAGCCGGACTTCACTGACTCGGCCGTTTCCTTCGAATTGCCCCAGCCGACGACCGGAATCTTGCCGGCCGGCACGCCGGCGCCGTCGAACACCCGCTTGACGCTGGCCGCAACGGAATCGCCGAGCGCGATGATCGCCGGCGGATTGTTGGCGACCATGTAGTCGGTCATCTTGGCGATGATGCCGGCCGGATCGGTGCCGCAATCGACCACGTCATATTTGATGCCGAGCGGATCGAAGACGCTGGCGATGCCTTCGGTCTCGAGCTGCTGGTAGCTGGCGCCTGGCACTTCGACCGGCAGGAACACCTTGTCGCCCTGCTTCACCATATTGTGGTCGACCAGATATTTCGCCCAGATGACACCGGCTTCCTTAAGGTCGGCGCCGACATAGGCCTGCCGGCCGGTCGCCGGATCGTCGGTATTGAAGAACACGATCGGGATGCCGGCCGCCTTGGCTGCCTTGACCTCCTCGGTCCACAGGCCGGGCTGCGCCGAGGTCGTGGCGATGCCGTCCGGTTTGGCGGCGAGTGCGGAGTTGAAGGCCTCCTTCTGCGCCGCCATGTCGCCGCCGCTGAACGAGATCTTGCAGGTCACCTTGAGCTGGTCGCAGGCCTTGGTGGCGCCGGCATTCCAGTCGATCCAGAAGGCATCCGACGGGCCGCCATGCGACAGCAGGTAGAACGTCTTCTGGGCGTCCTGTGCCAGCGCCGAGGCCATGGTCACGCCGGCGAGCAGGGTCGCCGCAGCCGCGATTTTCAACGCGAATTTCAACATTTCTCTTCCTCCCTTGTTTCGTAGCCGAACCGCGCCATCACAGACCGTTGGTGCGGAATTTCCCGTCGAGGAATTTCTTGGCGCGCGGCACGTCGTCTTCCGAAAGATGTTCGATGATGACCGGGATGTTCGGGTGCTTTTCGGCCAGCCGCTTGAGATAGAGGTCGTAGTTCAGCGAACCGAGACCGGGCGCCGGCAGCTCGATCTCGCCGACGCCGCGGAAAGTGTGGCTCTCCAGCGCGTCCTCGTCGCCGATGTCTGCGTGCTTTTCCGACTTGTCGCCGCCGGAACGCTTGACGTCCTTGGCGTGGGCAATCTTGATCTTGTCGGTCAACGTGTCGAACACCTGGTTCAGGATCTGGTCCATCCTGTCGATGTTGTGGGTTTCGAAATAGTTGGTCGGGTCCATCAGCAGGCCGAGGCCTGGGTGGTCGATCTGCGCGAACATCCTCACCGTCTCTTCGACCGAACCGACGACATTGTTGACATAGGTTTCGAGCAGGAAGACTGCGCCGTGGTCATAGGCGGTCTGGGCAAGGTCGGCGATGACCTTGCGGCATTCCTCAAAACCTTCCTCGGTCTTGTTCTTCGGGTGATGCACCCAGTCGGACTCGGTGTTGTAGGTACCGGTTTCCGAGATCACGTAAGGGGTGCCGAAATGGCGTGCGTTGCGGATGATCTCCTTCAAATAGCCGACGCGCCGCTCGCGCTCGCCCAGGTCCGGATGGATGATGTTGGTGTAGCCCGACACACAGCAGATCGGCAGATTGTGGTCGCGGAACGTATCGCGGACAGTCTTGGCCTTGTCCTTGGTGATCTGTCCGGCGGAAAGGTCGATATCCCTGAAATGCAGGTCGAGCTGCACGGTGTTGAAATCGAGCGCACGGATCTTCTGCGCGGTTTCCTTGAGGCCATACGGGAAATAACCCGTGAAAATACCTGCCTGCATCATGGTGTGAAGTCCTCCCTGTAAGTGATTCAGTCGTCCGGTGTTTCAGTTGATCGAGATTTCGGTAAGCTTGACGGTCCGGCCCTTGTCGATGGAGCGGTAGCCGGCTTCGACCAGCGCCATGGTCTTGACGTTGTCGGCGACGGACAGCGCCGGCGGCTCGCCCGTCTTGACCGCGTGCTGGAGCTGCTCCATGACGCCGATGAAGGCATGCGGGAACCACATCGTGTCCCAGCTGGGCGTCACCCATTCACCACCGGTGGTCTCGGTCGAGGCATATGTCAGCGTCGAGGCAGAACCTGTCGGCCAGCCGATGGTGCCCGTGGCGACGCCCTTGGTGCCGTCGACGCGCCAGTTGATGTGCTGGTCGTCCTTGTAGCCCTCCTGGCGCGGACCGGACCAGACATCCTCAAGCGATACGGCGAGCACGCCCGACGGGAACTTTATCGTCGACACGGTGATGCCGTCCGAATGATCGAAGCGGGTGCGCGGATCCTTGCGGGTCAGGGTGGTGATCTCCAAGGGATCGCCGAACAGGAAGCGCAATACGTCGAGATGGTGGACGCTCATATTGGCGAGCGTCAGCCGGTCATAGTCCTCGAGGAAGCTCTGCCAGTGCGGGATCGCATGCATGTCGATCTGGGCGAAAACGATGTCGCCGAGCGCGCCGCTGTCGATGATCTGCTTCAAGACGCGCATCGACTGGTCGTAACGCATGTTCTGGTTGACCGAGAGGATCTTGCCTGCCTTGGCCGCCTCGTCGCGAAGTTTGACGGCCTCTTCAAGGGACAGCGCCAATGGCTTCTGCGCCAGGATCGCCTTGATATGTGCCTGCTTCAGAGCATGACGGATCAGTGCCGGCTGCTTGTCCGGTGGAAAGGCAAGGTCGATGATCTCGACGTTCTTGTCCTCGATGAGCTGTTCCGGCGTGTCGTGGACGGTTGGGATATCCCAGCGTTTGGCGACCTTCTCGGCGCTGGCCTTGGTCCGCGAGGCAATCGCCACCACCGGGAAACCGGCTTCCTTGTAGGCGGCAAGGTGACATTCGGCCATGATCATGCCGGCACCAACGCAGCCGATCCTGTATTCTCTGGTGCGGACTTTAACGTCCGGCTCGAAGCCGTTGCCCGCCATTTCTTGGCTTGCCATATGTTCCTCCCGAAGCTCGTTCCTTGCAGCCGCCGTCATCTTGCCAGCGCTCCGCCGCCTTGCCCGAAATAATGCACCCTGCCCGGCTCGCAGGATATCGCCACCATCGCGTCCGGCCTGATGTCCGGCTGGCCGCGCAACAGCGCCCGCAGACGCGCCGGCCCGGCGGCGAGCGTCACAACGGTGTAGCCGCCGAGCGGCTCGACCTCGAACACTCGCGCCGCGCGGCCCGCGCCCCCCTCCGACCAGGCCCTAACTTTGATGTCTTCCGGCCTGAGTCCAATTTCCACGGCATCGGCCGGGGCGCCGGCATCCGCGATGCGGACTGTGCCTTCCGCCGCCTCCACGCCTTCCGCGCCATGCACCGACTTCAATATATTCATCATCGGCGAGCCGAGCAGCCGCGCCACATAGGTGCTGGCCGGCCGGTCATAGATCTCGGCAGGCGCGCCGATCTGCCTGATCTTGCCGTTCTCCAGAATGGCCATTCGGTCGGCGACCGACATCGCTTCTTCCTGGTCGTGCGTGACATAGATCAGCGTCTTGCCAAGCTCGCGCTGGATGCGCTTGAGCTCGACGCGCGTCTCCTCGCGCAGCCGGGCGTCGAGCGCCGAAATCGGGTCATCCATCAGATAGGCGGCCGGGTCGCGCACCAGCGCGCGGGCAATCGCCACGCGCTGCCGCTCGCCGCCCGAAAGCTGCGCCGGCGGCTTGTGCAGGATATGGCCGATATGCAGCTTGGCCGCGACGTCGGCGACGCGTTTTTCGATCTCGGCTTCGGCGACCCGGCGTTCGACCAGCGGAAAGCGGATGTTGTCGCGCGCGTTCATATGCGGAAACAGCGCCAAATTCTGGAACACCATGGCGACGTTGCGCTCGGCCGGCGACACCGTGTTGACCGGCTTTCCGCCGATCAGGACCTCGCCCGCGTCCGGGGTTTCCAGCCCGAGCACCAGACGCAGTATCGTCGACTTGCCCGACAGCGGCGGCCCGAAGAAGCAGAAGAACTCGTTGTCGTTCACCGCGAACGACGCATCGTCGAGGGCAAGCGTGCCGCCATAGCGTTTTGTCACATTATGGAAAACGATGTCGGCCATCTCAACCTGCTCTCAATGCAAGACCGGAGGCGGCGTCGAAGACGCGCACCGCCTCCGCCGCCGGCGCGACGACCACTGTCTGCCCGATCGCCAGCCCGACATCATTGTCGAACACCGCCTTAACTGCGGTTTCCCCGTCGCCAAGGTGGATGATGGTGCGCGCGCCGATCCGCTCGACGAAACTCACCGGCATGGACAGGCCACGGCCACCTTCAGCCAGCGTCACCTGCTCCGGTCGAAAGCCATAAAACACCTCGCCGCGCATCCTGCGTACGGCATCGGCGATCTCGACCGGCAGTGGCGGTGTCACGCCGAGCGGGCCGAGATCGATGACCAGACCACGGTCGCTTTCCGCCGGCCTGCCCTTGAGCAGGTTCATGCCCGGCGCGCCGATAAAGCGGGCGACGAAGACATTGGCCGGATTGTTATAGACCTCGAGCGGCGTGCCGACCTGCTGCAGCACGCCGTGGTCCATCACCGCGATGCGGTCGGCCATGGTCATTGCTTCAAGCTGATCGTGGGTGACGTAGACCATGGTCTGCCGGAACTGCCGCTGCAACTGCTTCAGTTCGGTCCGCATCACCGCCCGGAAGGCGGCATCGACATTGGACAGCGGCTCGTCGAGCAGGAAGATCGCCGGCTCCATGATCGCCGAACGGCCGATCGCCACCCGCTGCAAAATGTTGACCGACAGCCTGTCCGCCTTGCGGTCGAGCAGCGGCGTCAGTTGCAGCATCTCGGCAATGGCGCCGACACGGCGGCCGATCTCGGCCTTTGGTGCGCCGCGCATTTTCGGCCCGTAGGCGAGGTTCTGCCGCACGCTCATATGAGTGAAGATCGCATAGTTCTGGAAGACGAAGCCGACGCCGCGCCGCCCCATCGGCACGCCGGCCATGTCACGCTCGCCGAAAAGGATCTTGCCGCTGGTCGGCTCTTCCATGCCGGCGATCATGTTCATCGTCGTCGACTTGCCGCAGCCGGACGGCCCGAGCAGCGCCATGAACTCGCCGTCGGCAATGGCCAGGTCCATCGTCTTCAGCGCGGTGAAGTCGCCGAATTTCTTGACCAGGTTCTGCAGGTGGATGGTGCTCATACCGCCACCTCGCGTACCCGGGCCATGCGTTTCATGGCAAACACCGCGGCGATGGACAGCACGATCAATATGGCCAGCGCGATTGCCGCCACATAGCCCCAGATCAGGTCCTGGGTGGTGAGCTTGTAGATGTAGACGGAGATGGTTTCGGTAGCGACGCCGGGACCGCCGCCGGTCATGATGTAAAGCGTGTCGAATATCTTGAAGTTCTCGATCACCCTGATCGCCAGCGCGATGATGATGATCGTCTTCATCTTCGGCAGCACGATGGTGACGAAGCGCTGCCACGGGTTGGCGCCGAGCAGAGTCGCCGCCTTGATTTGGTCGTCGGGCACGCCGACCAGGCCGGCAAGCAGGATCAGGAACATCAGCGGCGTCCACTGCCAGATGTCGGCGACCATGACGGCGATGAGCGCCAGCGTCGGGTCCGACAGCCAGGCGATGGTGACGGGAAAGCCTGAGATCGCCGACAGGATGTCGTTGACCGGGCCGCCTGACTGAAACAGCATGAAGAACATGTAGCCGGCCACCGCCGGCACCACCATCATCGGCATCAAGAGGATCGAGTAGAAGATCCGCTTGCCGGGGAACTCGTCGGCAAACAGTGTCGCGAGCACCAAGCCGAGCAGGAACTCCGCCGGCACGCAGACGATCATGACGATGGCCGTGCGCTTCAGCGCACTCCAGAAGCGCGCATCGGCGGCAAGGTCGGTGTAGTTGGCGAAACTGTTCCACATCGACCAGGCGTTCCACCAGCCGGTGCCCGACAGCGGCGACCAGTCGGTCAGGCTGATGTAGAGCTGCATCAGGAGCGGGAAGACGGCAATGAACAGCACCAGTATCTGCGCCGGCAGCGTCAGCCGGAAGCCGAGCTTTGCGCCCTCGTCCGGCAGCACCGACGGCGCTTTGGAGGCTTGCATGTCGCCCTCCGAAATCGTCGCAGTCACCGCGCTCATTGCTTGAGCGCCCCGAAGGTCAACCCGCGCACCAGATGGCGCTGGATGGCGATGCCCATGATGACAGGCGGCACTGCGGCTATCAGGCCGAGGGCTGCCTTGGCGCCGTAGAGTTGGCCGGTCATCGAGGAGGACAGCGAGGCCATGTAGACAGGGACCGTCACCCATTCGCGCGTCGTCAGAAGCAGCGCAATCAGATAGTCCGACCAGTTGAGGATGAAGACGAACAACGCGGCACTGGCCAGCGGCGCGCGCATCATCGGCAGCGTGATGCGCGTGAAGACGCGCCACCGCGAACAGCCCTCGACCAGTGCCGCCTCCTCGATCTCGCGCGGCATGTCGTCGAAGAAGGTCTTCATCAGCCAGAAGGCGAAAGGCAGCGTGACGATGCCGTAGATCAACGACAGCCCCCACCAGCTGTCGGTGAAGTTGAGGAAGGCCCACATGATCATCACCGGGGTCATGACTGCCATTGGCGGAAACAGGCGAAGCTGGATCAGCGCCAGCGGCAGGTTCTGGCCCGAGCCGAAGCGCGACAGACCGTAGGCCGCCGCGGTGCCCGCCGACATGGCGATTGCCGTGCCGAATGTGGCCGACAGCAGCGACGACAGGATCGGCTTCAAAGCTGTGCGGTCGAGGGCGACGATCAGATTGTTGGTCGATTCACCGAAAACGAAGCGGAAATTGCTGAGTGTCGGGTTCTTCGGCCACCAGGTCAGGTCGGCGCCGGTCGCCGACCATTCGGCGATCGGCTTGAACGCCATCGACACCATCCACAGGATCGGCACCAGCGTCACCGCCATCGCCGCAAGGATCGCGGCATAGCGGAATATCTCGAAAGGAACTGAACGCTTCATCTTGCGGCTTTGCTGGGTCCTTCGTTGCCGAGGGGAAGAGCGACCGCTCCTCCCCTTCTTGGTAAGATCCTGCGAGGATCAGGCGATCGGATCGAGGACGGTCGGCCAGGCCTCCTTGTTGGTCTTGATGGCTTCGAGAAGCTTCTCCTCGCCGGTGCGGCGGGCAATCTTCTTCCACTCGGCCTCGGTGTCGGCCATCGCCTGCTCGGCTGTCTTGGCCTTGGTCAGCGCGGCGACGAGGTTCTCGTCCAGCGCATTGTGGAAGGCGGTGGCCCCGGGATAGTTGATGGTGGGCACGGTGCGGGCGACCGTCTCTCGCACCACGTCCATGTGGTAGGCGTGATAGGTCTGGCGAACCAGCGGATCCGAGAAATCCGATAGCCGGAACGGATCGAAGTAGCCGCCCGGATTGGCAGTCATCCAGGCGTAGATGCGGCTTGAGCCCAGCCACTGCAGGAACAGGTAGCACGCCTCCGGATTCTTGGCTTGCGAGGACACCGACGCCGACAGATTGAGCCACAGCACCGACCGGCTGATCAGCTTGCCGTCGATTTCGCGGCCGGGCGGCAGCATCGAGCCGATCTTGCCGGTGACAGCTGAATCCTTGTTGCCGGCATTGTCGAGGAATTTCGGCAGATTGGAGAAGGCACAGGTCATGGCCGCGCCGCCCTTGGCGAAATTGCCGTACTGCTCCGGCCAGCCCCAGGAGATGGCATCCGGCGAATGATGCGAGAGCGACGCGATGTACTCGCTGGTCGCCGCGATACCTTGCTCCGAATTGATCAGCGGCTTGCCGGCATCGTCGAACAAGAACTGATTGGGCGAAGCCATTGAGACATAACGCTGATACCAGTTGGTGTAGCCCCAGCCCTGGTTGCGCAGATCGGTCGAGCCGAACAGGCCCTTGTCCGGGCGCTGGAAGAAGGCCGCGATCTCGTCATGCTGCTTCCAGGTCTTCGGCGCCGCCAGTTCATAGCCGTATTTGTCGGAGAAGGCCTTCTTCTCGTTTGCGTCGCCGAACAGATCGGTACGGTAGACCCATGTCTGGAAGTCGCCATCCAGTGACACGCCATAGGTCGAGCCACGATACTGATTGAGCAGCGAGACGCCCTTGGCGCCGTCGACATAGCCGCGCTCGGGATCGTCCCATTCCGGCTTGTATTGCGCGACGAAGTCGTCGAGCTTGAGGATGCCGCCGGTTTCGGCGAGGTCGCCAAGGCGGTTCCATTCGACCGCGTAGATGTCATACGCCCCACCCTTGGTGGAGATGTCCTGCATCGTCTTGGTGAATTCCTGGCCGTTCGGCACACCGACGATTTCCAACGGAATGCCGGTTTCCTTCTCCCAGAGATCCTTGATCGACGGCGCGCCGGCCGGAAACGGCTGGGTTAGCTGGCCGATCGAGCCGTCGGACAGGCCAAGCACGATCTTGGCCGGCGCCTTGCCGGCGCCCTTCATCGCCTTGGCCGCCTCGATGGCGCGGCCCTCGGGCGTGTCGGCGCCATACTGGTAGCGCTCCGAACCGTCGAAGCCCGTCGGGCCACCGATCATGCCGGGCGCCAGGGCATCGGCCGCATAGGCACGGCTTGGGCGAATGAATTTCGGTGCAATACCTGCGGCGGCAACAAGGACTGCCGCCTTTCCACCAGACGCCAGCAAACGGCGCCGCGACACGCGGATCAAATTCGACATTGGAACTCCTCCCTCAGGGCCTTGTTCCTCCACGGCCCTTATGATGGATATTGACGGCACTATACGAAGGCTGTCAACATCATAAATAATCAAAATACATCATAACATCTCATGGGAGGGGAAGAATGGCGTTTGTAAAGGCTCTCATACTGAAGCCGGTGCTTGAATTTGAGGGAGCCCGGCTGCCCACCTCCCCGCTTTGGTCTGCTTGGGCATTTTGGTGTAGCGCAGCGGCTTGCGCATCGGCCAAGGCCGGTTACATCATTTCCCATCAGAATCGCGGACGGCGATGAAGCCGCTCTCCGACATCGGCCCCATGAAATGCATGATCTCGATGCGCCCCTGGCGCGTTTTGGAATGAGGTGATCGACAGTGCGGTCCACCCTGACAGACATAGCCCGGGAGGCCGGCGTTTCGGCCGCCACGGTCGACCGTGTGCTCAACAACCGCGCCGGGGTTCGGGCGCGCACCCGCGAGGTCGTGCTCGAAACGGCACAGCGGCTTGGCTATATCGCTGAAAATTCGAACAATCCGAACCAGCGCAACGCGGTTACTGGCGAGGTCATACGGCTGGATTTCGCCCTGCCCGCCGGCACCAATTCCTTCATCAAGATGCTGCACCGCCAGATCGAGGCGCAGGCGCAGGCGCGGCCCGACCTCGACGTCCGCGTCGCTACTATCGAAGGCTTCAATCCGGACCGGCTTGCCCGTCTGCTGCAGGAACTGCACGGGCAGACGCAGGGCGTTGGTGTGATCGCGCTCGACCATCCAACTGTGCGTGAGGCGATCCGCTCGCTTTCGGCCAGCGGCGTCAGGGTCGTCACCATCGCTTCCGACATCCTGCATGTGCCGAGGGTTGCCTATATCGGCATCGACAACCGCGCCGCCGGCCGGCTCGCCGGCTACCTTCTCAACCGCTTCATGGGTGCCGGGCGTCCGGGCAAGGTCGCGCTGTTCGCCGGTTCGCTCTCCTATCGCGGCCACGAAGAGCGCGAGATGGGCTTCCGCCACATACTGGCGGAAGAATCGCCCAATCTGCAGATCGTCGAGATGCGCGAAATGCTCGACGATCGGGAAAAGGCCTATTCGGAGGCTTCCGCCCTGCTGGACCGGCACCCGGACCTGGCCGCCATCTACAATGTCGGCGCCGGCAACACCGGCATCGCCCGCGCACTCAAGGAGCGCGGGCGCGCGCTGTCGACGGTCTTTCTCGGCCATGAGGTGACGGAAGGCACCAAGGAACTTCTGCTCGACGGCACGCTCGACGCAGTCATCGACCAGAACCCGCGCGTCGAGGCCCGTGAAGCGCTCAACACCTTGAGCCATGCGGTCAGGGGCTTGCCTTACGAACTGCACCAGCCACGGCTGCAAGTGATCTTCAGGGAAAGCATCCCGGAGATCTGAACGGAGGGCCGAAGCCGATCATAGATGCGCCGCCCAATACCAACAGCGCCTTCGTCTCCGCCGCTGGCGACGACCGTCTCGGCGGCCAGTGCCTTGAACCCGCAAGACGGCGCAAGGACAGACACGCCATCGGCAGCATGACCGTCATGCTGCCCGATCGAAACCAGCGCATCTGCCCGCGCCGGCTATCACTGCCGACCATGCCATTTCGCTCCTGTGGGTAAGATTGCTCGCATGGCCGACCGGTTCGGCATTCGGCTGGTTCGCGGCCGAAGCGGCAGCCGCCACGACGGTGCGCGAACACTGGCGCGGCACACTGGCGCTCGGCCGCAACGAAACACTGGCGGCAGTCTACTGGCGGCGGGGCGCGGCGGGACTGATGGCCGGCTAGAGCTTGCTCACCGTCGCTTGCGCATCTTCGCCCAGACCGATTGCGATCCGGTCGCCGGAGACAATGCCTGACATGTCGCAGACAACCAGCGGCATGCTGATTTCGTAGAGGAATTCGGCAACGATGGCGCCGACTGCAAGGATCGGGTCCGGCCGCTCCAGGATAATGCCGGCCGGCGCCGTGCCTCTGCGGATCGCTTCGGCCAGAACCGAAGACGAGGACGACGACCCTCGCCCGCTCGGCATCACCAGGATCTTGCCGGCGATATTGCCGCCCAGGTCCGGATGCGAATGGTCGATGATGTCGCCCGTTTCGACGTCGATCCCGCCCCAGAAGCTGAGCGCCTGCGAAAGCACCAGCGCTGGGCCTTGTGCCGAGCCGGAAAGGTGGAATGTACCGGTTCTGGCCGGCGTCTTCATGGCGCGCCTCGCACGACGCGGCCGGCCGCAGCCGAGCGGACGCAGTCTTCCATGTCACCGAAGGCCACCGAGACACCGATATTGCCAGGTGCGTAATGCGCCCATTTGCCCGAATTGGTCATCACCACGCCATCGAGACGCTCGAGGATCGACGTGACATAGGTGCAGGTGTCGGTGACCGGAACGAGGCCGAAGGCTTCCATGCCGGCCAGTGCGCCTTCGTCCTGCAGCCGCGTCAGCGTCGCGCGCCCTGTGTTGACATAGATTGGGACACCCTTGCCTGGACCGACTTCGCGCAGCAGCGGCAACAGGCGCATCCACTCGTCATAGGAGAAATGCGGCGTGCCTAACGACACGGCTGCAAGCTGCACGCCGTCGGGGACGCTCGACAGCCTGGCCAGCGCATGGTGGATGTCAGCGCGAGAGATCCGGATTTTTTCCTCCGGCGCCAGGCCGTGCAACGCCTCATCCGGCGTCTTCGCCTCCGGCGTGATGCCGACGGCATGAAACAGCGCCACGGCACCCGTCGTTGCCGCCGCCGCCCCCAGCGCCTTCAATTGGTCCTCGTCGCGCGGCTGCGGCAGGCCCGATATGACAGGGATGCGGTCGCGAGCCCTTTGCCCGATGATCAGCCCGACGCCGACAAACAGAGCGTCGCTTGGCTCGAAAGCAGCGTCAGTCAGCTCGAACAGGACCTGGCCACGCCGGTTTTCGATCAGGTGCAGCCCCCATGCTGGCGCGCGCCCGGTAATTGCGCAGCACAAATCGATAAAATCGCCATAGCGGTTGGTGCGCGCGCCGATCACCGAATTGGCAAAGACGATGGCGTTGGATTCACCCCAGGCAATCTGCTCGCCGAACCTTGGCCGGAACCGAGTCTGATAGGGTGCGCAGGTGAAGGTCGCCTGGCAGCCGAGTTCCAGATGCGCCTTCATCAGGCGTCGCGCCGGCGTTTCTTGCGACACCGGCATCTTCACCAATCCGGGATGGATGAGGTCGAACGAACCGACATTCAGCGTCGTCGGCACCCGAACGCGGCCGCCGCCCTCGATCAGCCTTTCGACGAAATCGAGGCTGGCTTGGCCGTGATAGAGGCAGCCGTCGATATGGGCACCGGCAATGTCCAGCAACTTGCGCGCGCCGACCGCCTTCGAAAAGGCAACCAGGATCTTCATGGCGGCAGCCGCTGCCAAGCCTTGCTCGCCATGCAGCATCGACTGGTCGCCGGCCGTCAATTCCAGCATCAGCAAAATTCCCGAGCCCACACCATGCCGATCAACCACTCCCTGATTGCGGAGCGTCTGGCAAGACAGAGCTTTGGATCTCTTCTACTTCGCGGCGATCAGCGGACCAGACGTTCACAGCTCATCGCGAAGCAAGAGAATCGCGAAGCACGGTCGCAGAGCGGGCGAGCGCGGCGGAAACGACGCTATTCCTTCTGGGGCACCCCGTCGACCACCCCGTCGCCATCTGCAGAATGCGGCAGAATGCCGAAGTCGCGCGACTTGGTCCCATGCGCCGCCGTCAGGAAACCATCGGCTGTGAGGCCTCGCCTCAAAAGTTCCCGTACCGCGGCCGACCGGCTCGGCATGCGCTTGTCGAAGCGCCAGTTCTCCAACGCCGCCAGTTCATCGACGGTCAGCATGATCTGCAATCGTTCCGGGCGTTCCAGTTCGGACATCTCGGCCTCCAGTCATACCAGCCTAAATGCAGCTGAGTTAGTATGTTCCTAATTTTCTGTAGAGTTAGGTACGTGAGCAGAATGCGTCAAGGCCTTCAGATCAGCGAGTCATGCAGAAGTCCGATGAAGCGGATTGAGCATCAAATGGGCAATCAACAAAATACGCTAACTATTTGACATAAAACGAGTTTTTAAGGAATTTCGCTTGCCAATCGCGAATCTTGGGCGCATCGTGGAACACGAGGGACAAACCGCTCCTGAAGGGAAGGTTTTCCATGCGCTACGGATTTTCGGTTCGCCTGCACGAAGACGTCAGTTCCCGAGTTCGGGCTACATTGCGGTCCGGGATTGCCATCAATCTGACTGCTGTCGCCGAAGCCGCGCGACTGCAGAACCTCGCCGAGAATGTTGCGCGCGAAGACATCGAATGGCTCGTCATGCAAGCAGCCCAGCTCTACGGGGCGGCTATCGAGTTCGACGGCTTCGCGGAAACCGATCTGGCGGAGTTTGCGTGCCCTCAGCTGATGCAAAGAAGCCCCGCCGTAGGCTGGGACGCCTTGGAAGACGGAGCGTCCGCTTCGCCGGATCCTGGCCGTCAAACGCATTGAGGCGCGTGCTCTTGTGAGCCCCCGCCATGCTGCCGCTACGTGCTCGGCAACAAAGCCCGCGATTATGGCGGGCTTTGGACTGATGGAGGTTTGATGGACGAAGGCCTCTCGGCCGGGTCCGACATTTCATTCCGATGTTATTCGCCTTAGCGGCGCGCGATCAGCAGGCATAATTGGCGCAGATCGCTGTCGTAAGCGCCTTCGCTGCTCAGCACGTCGACGCAGCGCTTCTTCATCCTGGCCAACTTGTCGCCCGACATGTCGGCAACGACCTGGGGCAAGCTGGGATTGCTGGGATTGGACGGGCTGCCCGGGTTGGACGGATTGCTTCCACCACCGATCCCGACACCGGCGCCGACATTGATGCCACTGCCGATCCCGACCCCCGCGCCAGCCCTAACGCCGCTGCCGATACCTACCCCCGCGCCGGCTGCAATGCCATCCGAACCGCCGATTGTCGCGCCGGCACCGGCGTTGATGCCGCTTCTGCCCCCGACCGATGCGCCGGCGCCCGCGGCGATGCCACTGGAACCGCCAATCGTTGCGCCGGCACCGGTGTTGATGCCGCCGCTGCCGCCCACCGAGGCACCGAGGCCTGCCTTGATGCCGCCGCTGCCGCCAACCGTTGCGCCGGCACCGGCGTTGATGCCGCCGCGACCGCCAACCGTCGCGCCGAGGCCGGCTTTGATGCCGCCGTTGCCGCCGATGGATGTTCCAACACCAACGGCAATTCCGTCCGCGGCATTCACGGGCATCGAGAGCATGAAAATAACTGCGCTGCCTGCCACCGCATCGGTGATTGTTTTGATTATTGTGATCATAACACTCTCCTTGCTGTAGTTGCGCTGAACAGCCCGCGACGGCGCCGGTTGCATACCTACTAATTTGCAAGAAGGTAATCGGTTTCTTTGCCGGTCAACTCGCTGGCCCCATGGTATATTTTCAAATAACAGCCGCGTGAAATTTGTAGTGAAATTTTCCGAAAGTTTTACTTTGGGATGGCCTCTACCGATTGAAGCGATGCGAGACTTAGCTGATGGCGCCGCAACAGGCGAACGTTGCGACGGTCGGCGGCCAAAAGAAGGCGAATTCCTAATCTGCAAACCACAACATCAAACCTACCTACGGCAATAGAACAATGGACCGAGAAGGTCCGCGCTGCGCGGGTTTGCTTCACCGTGCTGCGTCATTTTTGCCGGAATCTTCCATCACCCGGGTTGTTTTTTCTGTAGTCGCCACATGATGATAACCGAATGATGGAGATCAGCATGCTTACGAAAATCGTGACAGCTTCCATACTTGCAGCCGGTCTGGCGACCGCGGCGATAGCCCAGAACGCCGGGTCGGACAACAATGCGCCTGGCAGCGAGAAGAGCATCGTCGTCCAGCCCAAGCCGAACGGTATTGACCCTGGCACGACCAGCAGCACGATGGGTACGACGGGTGCCATGAACTCCAATGCGGATGAAAACTGCCCTGCAACCCCGCAAGGAGCTCAACCCGATGCGTCCAACAAGCCTGCCGGGACAGTTTCACCGACTGTCAACGACAACAATTGCGGTAAGTAGTTAGCCGCGACAATCGGGCTTACCATCGCGGGTGGGCTTACGGCAGCGGGACCGGTTAGGACTGATCCCGCCTTACGATGGGTCCAACCGAACCGCGAGATCCGGCGTTGGAATCAAATCCGCTCGAGTTCACGCTTTACGTGGTCGCGCCTTGGGTTTGCTTCCGTCCTTGGTGGCGGGCGCCGGCTTAGGCTGGCGTGGTGTCGGCTTCGGCCGGCTGGCGGTCTTCTCTTTCGCGGCGATTTCCGTGTCGATTTCTGTGGTAGCCTGATCCCAATGCTGCTGATGGGCCCCGTCGGGCCTGCCTGCCTGTTCCCAGATCGCGTGTGCTCGCTGGCGAATCCGTTCCTGCCTGTCCGTCACTGATACCTCCGTCGGCTCGGTTCATGCGTAAGCAACCTTGTTCTAGCTGAAATTTCGACCCGCGTCTTGAGGCGCAGGCAACACCGTCATTGAGCCTCTCTGTCACACAGGACGGCGACGCCGAGGAGCGCCGCCTTCTTGATGATCAGCCCTTCAAGGTCCGCGTCCGAGCGCTCCGTTCCGGTGCGTTCGCGCAACAGTGCTATCGCCGCCTTCATCGACAGCAGGCCATCGCCTCGTTCAGCAAGCAGTTTGTCGACGGCTGCGGCTACGTTGGTCGGCTCGACATGCGGCAGCATGGGAATGGCTCCTTTCCTTGTTCCGAGACGACAGCGGCAACTCCCATCCCGATCGCTCGGGATGGAGCTCTGATTTGGTAATTAGACCGTGACCTTTCCAAATCCGGTTCCCGGTTTGGCAACGCCGATCACTCGATGACCTGCACGATCTTGCGGGTGCCTGGGTCGACGAGCACGATGTGATCGCCGACGACGACGTATCTGTACTGCACGTCGGGAACATCGATCGGTTGCAGCTCGACCGTATCGGGCAACGTGGAACCGATATTGAGCTCCACCCCCAGAAGATTGATCGACGCCAGCGGGTGCTTGTGGACGTATTCGCGGATGACCGTCTGCTGTTCGGGCGTGACAATCACCTGGTCCGCGGTGGCCACGCCGACGCCGGCAAGCAACACCAATCCCGCCGCAGCAGGAACAAGGTGGATTTTCATCGTCTACTCCTGTTGTTACGGGCCTCGCCCTTACAATTGCGACGCGGCATTCCGGTCGAAGCGGCGAACCCTCTAGGCAAACGCCCACGCCACCTTGTTGTTCCGTAAGTGGCGGCTAATCGAACAGCGGTGAAGTGCCCGCGCGATGCGGCGAATGGACTGCGAATGAACTGCGGTGGCCCGCGTCGCAAGACGCGGGCCGATCGGTTTCCCGATCAGCAGCGATACCGGAGGGGGGTGATATCTACTGCGTCTGAAATAACATTTAGGACAAGCTAATGTTCCTAAGCGAGTGCAACAAACCTGCCGGCGCAAGCGGCGCGAAGTTGCCGCTCGTCGCTGCTACTGCTTTGGCGGCTGTGGCGGCACCTCGCCGGGCTTGATCACCGGGGTCCTGCCCTCGTCCGGCGGTGGCGCCGCCATGCCCTGATCGCCCGTTGGCGGGGGCTTCAGGACCCCACCGCATGGCTCGAGCGTATCGGACAAATTGTTGCCGGCCGGCTTCTGCTGCTCGCTGTTCTGGTCCGGCAGCTCGACTTTGCAGCGGTCGGATTGCGCCTGTTCGCCCGGCTGCGCGGCCGCCGGCACCGCCAGCAGCAGCGCACCTAGCATATACGGCAAGAAAATGAGCGGTCTCATATCGAGCTCCTTTCGCGCCAGTATCTTCTGAATGTGAAGGCAGGCAGGCGCGATTGGTTCCGTCGTGCGGCAATGCGCCCGGACCGCAGTGGCCTGGGAACCGGCCGCCAGACTTATGAGTTCAACCACTGAGCCAATTCAGGGCCGCTGACATTATGGAGAACCAGCGATGGAACCGCGCAGGAAAGAACGAACCGACGACGAGACGGAGAGCCCGACGATCCAGCAGCAGGACTGGGATGCCATCCGGAGCGGGAGAATCCTCCCTGACGGCGTGCCGCAAAACGGCGATATTCGCTATGACGTCGAGAAAAGCGGCGAACTGCCGGAGGAGGACGACGATAACGCTTACCAGGACAGCGACGAGGCCTTGCCGGACGATACCGATGAACGTGTCATTTCGCGCGACCTTGCAAGCGAGGCTGGTTCTTTCGACAAGGAATGAGCCGCCGCCTGCTTTCAATTCGGGAGGTCGAAGATCGGCTCCTGGCAGCGATAGACCGGACATTGACCGTCACGCGTCTTGATATACGCGGCGCGCGGTACCTGCGGCCAATCGCATTCATTGCCGAATTGGCGGACGTATCGGTCGTAGGTGTTCTGGCCGGTGGTCAGCACCACCGAGCGATGCCTCTGGATCAGAAGCTGTGTCTGTTCGCACGTCATCGCGCGGCTGTCCGGCCGGGCGTGGGCCGTCGCGGCAAACAGAAGCGCCCCGGCTGTCAGGACTGCCGCTTGTGTCAGGACCTTGGCAAGCATGACACCATCTCCCATGCCTAACGCGCATCTTGGTCGGGCAGCGCCGGATCGAGCCGCCCTGTCGCGAAAGAAAGATCGTACAGAATGCGAGGGAAAATGCAAAAAGCCCGCCCCACCTTTCGGTGCGGCGGGCTCCAACTGAACGTCACTATTTCGTCGGGCTAGGGCGGCTTACTCCTCCTTCACCGGCCCGAACCGGCGCACGATCATTTCGAACACGATGTCCGAAATCCACATGGCGGAGACGCCGATTAGGAACGCCGCGGCCAGCGTCGTGGTGTCGTCGTCCGGAGAAGGAATGGGCAGGCCGGCGGCGCGGAAATAATGCACGACCGGCAGCGTCAGATAGGCCGCCGCCAGCGCGCCGCAGATCGGCGAGGCCACCATCTCGCGGACCTTGTAGCGGTGGCGCGACAAGGCCCGCAAAATGCCGCCGGACAGGCCGGCGACCAGGACCGGTGCTTTGATGCCCAGAACGTCGAGCAATTCGTGCATCATGGCATCCACCCGCACCATCTGGCGCCCTGCCCGTTGAATGCGTTCATCTCGTCGAGCTCGGGCCGGGTCATGGCGGCGACCACAGCTGCCGATGGCCGGCGCGGCTGGTTGTGGTCGCACCAGACCTGGCGCGGATTGCCGGCCGGCGTGGTTGTCGCGCAGCCGGCGAGCACCACGCAGAGGATCAGCGCTTTGCCCATTTCTCAGCCTCCGCTCTTGCTGCCGCATCGGTCATGCCGGCGGCCTTGCGCCCTTCGGCGGCGGCCTCGCGGTTCATTTCGAGGCGGTCCTCGGCGGCCGCGATTTTTGCCTCGGCCTGTTTGACCGCCTCCTTCTTCGCCCGGTTGATGCCGCCCGCAACATAAAGGCCGATGCCGCCCGCCACGGCAGCGAACACCGTCATGACGACCTTGTTGCCGATGATGGCGCTGAGAATGCTGAGAAGCGCTGCCATCACAAGTCCTCCGCGCGGCGGCGGCGCAGGAACTCGGTCAAAACGCCGTTGATCACAAGAAACCAGGGGAACCATTCCCCCGGAATGATCGGCGAAAGCACCTGCGGGTCGATATAGGTGATGATGGTCGCAGCGATGCCGATGGCCGCCTGAAGCCGCGCCCAGACTATTGTTTCGCTGTCGCAGAAGAAGCTCTTGATCCGGGTCCACATGTCATTTCCTTCCAGACAGTTTGAGGATGACTGATAGTTTCAGGATGGCTGTGATCAGCGCTGCCCAGAAGCCGGGCCTGGCGGCAGGCACGGGAGGCGCAGAGGGCGCGGCGGTCGGTTGTGGAACGGCAATTGGCTTCGCGGGCTCTGGCGGGGCTGCAGGGACAACCGCGGATGACACCGGACCGGCAGACGGCCAGGGCGTGTTCTTGATGCGGCTCCATTTGCGATAGGCCTCGGCAAGCCTGATATCGTAGGCGTTTTTGCGGTAGCCGGCGCCGTTGTAGCCCTTGGCAAAAGCAGCCCAGTCATGGTTACGCAGATTGTCGTCGAGCCGCTTCTCGACGATGAAATTGATCGCCGCGCCGAGCTGCAGCGCCTCGTCCGCCATCATTGCCTCGGCCATCGCCTGCACGGTAAGGAAGCCCGCGGCCTTGAAATTCTCGCCGAGGACCTGACCCAGCCCCCACGAAGCGGATTTGAGCGCCGCGGTTTCGTCGATCGCACAAGCTGCCCTGAGCCGTGGGTAGCTATCCCTGGGATAGGGCTTCTCGCCCCACTTCGGATAAGCGAGGCCGGCGGCTACCGCTTGTGCCCGCTTGGCACCCGACAGGTTGCGGTAGAAGACGTGCGGTTCGAACAGGATGACCGGCCGGCCAACGGCGTCGAAGCCGTGCCCGCTGGTTTCAACATCGAGGAACGCGTGCATCTCGTCCTCGCCGACGCCGATCCGGGCGCCGAGTTTCGGCAAGTCTATGTCATCGAGGCGCCTGGCGGCGCCCCTGAACGTCATGTCCATGGGCAGTCCTTTCCGCCCTCGCGGGCAAGGTTTTGAGGTTGAAAAAGCAGATGCGTGGCGGCAAAGCAGAATTGGGCGGCAGCCCGTGCCGATGTGGCAAGGAAGGTTGATGTTTTCGATCCGCCGTGTGAAATGGGCGCGGGATGGTGAACATGCCTGATGATGAACAAACCGCTGCGGCACGCTGGTCGGTGAAGTCCGAACTCCGCGCCGTCGCTCGCGACAAGCCGCTGCTGCTGGTGCTGGCGGCGATCCTCTGCCTCTATTGTGCGTTTATCGCCGGACCGATCGTCTATGCGGTGCTGGCCATCAACGGCATTGCGGATTTCTTCAAATGAAGCCAGTTCCGGCGATCTCGCTCCGGTCCCGGTTCCTGCGTCTACCGCGCCCGAAATTGCTCGACCTGGATGAAATTGCTTAGCCGGGATGAAACTGTTCCCGTCTATCGTTCGTACCTGTAGCGGGTACGGGAGGACACGTGACGATAAGAATCAGGCTTCCGGGCGGGACTTTGAAGATCAAGAAAAGGGACGAGCTGCGGCGCCGCGAGCAGAACCGCGAGGTGCCGGTTTGGCAGGTCGGCAATTACTTCGTCATCTGGTGGCCGAGCGGCGTGTCCGATCGCCCATCCTCGCCCAAAAAATCCTCGCCCAGGAAATAGCCCGCGCACCCGACGATGCCGACTGGGCATGCCGCCTCCGTGCGGGATCGGGAACCGCCGCGCGCGCCCAAACCTCAAGACCGCTCGACTAGTCCCAGAAATAGTCAGCGGGCAGGCATTGACTCTTCCGCAGCGGAAGGTCTCTGATGCTGCATTGCACAATGGGGTGGCGGAATCGATGGCGGTGCGTATCAGGATGCCTGGCGGCACACTGAAGGTGAAGGTGTACCGCGAATTGCGCGACCGCGAACGCGCCCGCCGCATACCCGTCGTCAAGATCGGCCGGATCTATTTCACCTGGTGGTCGAACCGCCAGCGCCTGATTGATGATCAGTCGCCAGGATAAAACTCCTTCGGCCGGCCCTGCCCGCCTGGCACCGCGAAGCCTCCGCAGCTCGCAAAATAAGTTGATGATCCTGCTGTTGACTCTCCCGTAACGGAAGGTCTCTACTTACCGCATTGCACGAAAATTGCTGCATTGCACAACGGGAGTTGGACCGATGGCGGTGCGTATCAGGTTGCCGGGCGGCACTCTGAAGATAAAGACCTATCGTGAGTTGCGAGCCCGGGAACGCGACCGCCGCGTTCCTGTGATGAAGATGGGCTCGCTTTATTTTGTCTGGTGGTCGAAATCCCAGGACCCGCACCACAAGCCGCAGGACAGCAGACGGTAGCGGCTGCGCCTCGGTGGGTCTGCGTCGGCGATGAACCCTAGCCGAAATACCGCCTCCCCAAAGATTTCTGGTCGAGTTGCCGTGCGATGTTGGTGCGCTCGAGCGGCTCCCGATTCTTCTGATGCCTTTCGGCGATTTTCACGGCGTCTACAGTAGCGGACGCGGGCGTCTCGCAAGCTTGCAAACCGCCGCCGCTTGTCGCAAATAATTGTCCGCGGGCGGGCGATCAGGAGTCATCCATTGATGAATGTCCAATCGCGCATGCATGCTTTCCTTCGCTCAAGCCCGCTCCGATATTATTTTCACCTCGCAAAGGCTCGCCTTGCCGGGTCTCCGCAATCAGACGAAAGTGTGATCCTGTCGCAGATTGTTGGCCAAAGCCCGAAAACGTTCTTGGAATTTGGTTTCCATCCGACGGAGTACAACTGCATTGGGCTTAGTGAATTCAAGGGTCTGCTCGTCGACGGCGACGCAACGACCGTGCGGTTGGCGCGCTCGCTGCTTCCAAAGCGGATTGAAGTGCGCCAGAGCTTCATTGATCTCAACAACATCGAAAATCTCGCCACGCATTTTCCGCAACTTGGAGTGCTTTCCGTCGATGTCGATGGAAACGACTACTGGTTTCTGCAAGCCTTGCTGCCAGTGCGCCCGGCCGTCATTGTCGCGGAGTACAATGCCAGCTTTGGGCTCAACCCCGTCACCGTGCCATACGATCCGTCGTTCGATAGGGCCGCAAAGCACGAAAGCGGTTGGTATCACGGCGCCTCGATCACCGCTCTGACGCAGCTCTGCAATAGCCATGGCTACAAACTCGTCGCTGTCTCGGCAGCTGGCGGCAACCTGTTCTTCTTGCCGCAGACTGTGGCCTTGCCCGGACTAGAGCCTGTGGAGGCGTACCGCGAGAATGCACTTCGCAACGGCTGGTCAGGAACCACGGCGAAGGAGCAATGGGAGCGGATCAAGCACATGCCCTTCGTGACTGTGAGCTAACCCTGTGATGAGCATTAACCCAAAGGCATCATTTCACGACCCGGTCAGGCCGCACCAGCGCGTCAGCAGGGACGTCGGTTCGCACTATGGAACCGGCGGAGATAATCGCCCGATCGCCGATCGTGACACCCTTCATGATCATAGCACTGTTCCCAATCCAGACATCGTCTCCAATCACGATCGGAGCGGAGCGGATGCCAGGGTCGACTCTAGGATGGCCCCGCTTGAAGATGGCTTGCATCTGCGCAAAGCGCTTCTTCGGGTCCATAGGATGCGAGTTGGTGTCGTGGATCGCCACACCCCATGAGACGTGTACCCGCCTTCCGATCTTGATCCCCACCGGGTCTGACGACCAAATCGTCGAGCTTGGGCCAAGATAGAACCAATCATCAATCTTGATCCGACCCTCGTGGGCAAAGACCTGCAAATGCCCATCCAAATGGCTGTCCGCGCCGATTGAGACGCGAGACCGGTCGCCGTGGATATTGAAGATCTCTGCCCCGGCGCCGAACTTCGTGCGCGGCCCGATGACGGCATTTTCCCTAGCGGCGCCCGTGGCGATCCACGACCAAAAGCGGCGGCGAAAAGTGAGAACGGTGGAGAAGACGCGCATTCGCGAACATCTGCCACACAGGACCATTTCAGTCTAGGCTCCGAAGAAGCCCCGGCGCGACAGACGACGAAGTTCCTCAGCGTCGAAGGTTCCGTGACGCAGACTGCCCGCAGCATTCGGATGGAGCTCATCGCCCATGTAAAGCAACGAGGTCAGGTAGCCGATGCCACTCTCACCACCTACGTCGATTAACGGTATGGACAGCAGCCTCGCTACTTCGCGCTCGGCCTTGAAGAACTGGTCCATGGTGTTGCCCTGGCCATTGACCCGACCTATCCGGTGCGTCGCGTGTCCAGGGCCGCCGCTGTAGGTGCCAATCATGACGATCTTGGCGTTCGGCGCACGCGCTCGGATGGCGGCGCAGGCCGCCCACAGCGAACCATAGTGAGTGGCGTAGGTCGTGTCGCCGAGAGCGCCCAGGGGCGTCTCCTGCGCGCCAAAGGCGTTCGGGCCCGGCTCCAGGATTACCAACTCCGCGTCGACCGGAATGTTGGTGATCGCATTGGACATTCCGTAGCTCGGATAGGCGGTGGTGCTCAGCCCCAAGGCCGAGCCACTGACGGCTAGATTGGTAGGGACCATACCGGTCAGACCGGCGAGGACGGGAACGTAGTAGGCTCCGGCCGAAATACTAGAGCCGATCAGCGTCAATTTCTTGCCAGCCAGGGCGGCCGAGCCGTCGTCATAAGGGTCGCCGCCGATGTTGGCCGGATCCGACAGTAGGCCAAGATACAGAGCGCCATTGGCGACTGCCGTCACGCCGGCGCTTTTGGTCCAGGCCGAGTTGGAGAGGTTTTCCGAAGACGAGAAGACATTCGGCCCACCATTGATGCTTAGAGCCGACCTTTGGATATAGAATCCAGACACACCATCGCCGACATACGGGTGACCGCCAGCAGACGGGAAAATACGCTGTTGCCAGTTCGTCGCGGCCGTGGCTGTTGCCGTCTTCGTGACCGTGCATTCGTACCAGCCGTTGCCAAGAGCGACGATGCTCGCGCCTGCGCCGGTCGCAATCCCGGTGTCGAGATTGAAGGTGCAGTCGAAGATGACGGCGTTGTTGGAGTAGAGATTGAGACGATTGCGTTCGGCCTTTTTGGCGGTGACTTTCCAGACGATATTGTCGCCATTGACCACTGCCCTGCCCTGATAAACGGAAGGATTGCCAGAGCCGACCATTTCGACAAGCTTCGATGCCGTCATTCGGCCTCTGACGGTCACGTCGAGGCCATCGACAAGCGGAGGCAGGGAGATCAGCACCGGTTCATAAGGGCTGACCGTGGTGGTAACCGTCACGTTCTGCTTCGTGAAGGCGGCGTCGGCGGGGTCGCTGCTCGGGAACAGGTTAGCCGGCAGGCCCTGCTTGCGGAGCACGATACTGCGAATGTACATACCGCTGGTTCCATCGCCGGTGAACGGAAAAACGCCAGCAGCCGACACGCGTGCCTGCACATTGTTCGTAATATTTGCCGCAGCCAGGACGACAGCCTTGCACTCGTACCAGCCGGAGCCAATATCCGTGATGGCAGCGCTGACGAGGTTCGCGCCAGAACTGCTTGAGACGATACCCTCCCCAAGATTGAAGTTGGCTGTATAGGCCGCACCAGCCCCCGTGTGGATAAGCTGCAGAATGCTTCGCTCTCCAGCTTTGGCAATGGCAATGTGCTCGATCGTGTCGCCCGACACAAAAGAGTAGGATCGATATACCGACGGGCTGACTGATCCGGCCGCCTCTGTTAGCCTGGCGGTCGGAACGCTAAGGCCTTCGATCATTGCTAGGCTATCGACGCTCGAAAGGAGAGCAGCCGTTGCCGCGCGAACGCCCGTATCGGCCGCCACAGGCCCGGCCGTGACATTGTACAGCCCAAGCACACCTGTCGAAACTTCGGTCCAGAAATATTCGCCGACATCGACATTCCTGCCCAGCACCGCCGCGGCGGCGGCGCCGGCGAGCCCTGCCGACGCCGCAAAGCTGAACGTCGGCGCCACCGTGTAGGAGCCCGGCGCCGTGATCAGTATCTGCGTCAGCGCCCCGCCCGCCACCACGAAGCGGCCGGCCGCGCCCGAGCCGGTGCCGCCGGCAAACGCCAGGTCGAATATGCCGTTGGTGCCGCCCGAGCCCGCCGTGATCGCACCGTTGCCGACAACGCCGAAGCCGATTGCCGCCGCGGTCGTCGGGAAAATGCCCTTGCCGTAGAGCGAAGCGTCGCGTGCGGCCTGGGCGCTGATGACCGCGGCCGCGGCGGCGACGGCATCGGAATTGGTCGCAGCCCGGTCGGCTGTGGTTTGTCCGGCATTCGCGGCGGAAGCGGCAGCACTCGCGGATGCCTGGCCGGCGCTGACTGCGGCAGCATCCTTCAAGGCCTGGGTTTCATCGCGCAGCGCTTCGACCTCATCGACCACGTCGGCGATGTCGGGTGGAACGGATGCGGCGATGGTGATGGCATCGGCGCCGACGGCCGGCTCGTCGGCCGTGAACTCGAACACGCGGTCGGCATTGACCGATCCGATCTGGGTGTGGACCGTCGTGCCCTTCTGCAGGGTGCGCGTAGAACGGGCATCGGCGGCGCGGAACCAGTTGCCTTCGCTCGCCGTATAGATGCCGTTCTGCCTCGGGTCGGCCTGGTCCTTGACCAGCACGCGGTCGCCGATTTCGGCCGGCACGCCATCGATGGCCTGCAGGCCGTGCAGGAGGATGTCGGCCGTGGTTGCGAGGCGCACGGGCTCGCGTTCGCCGGTCAGGAGACGAACGGCGGCAGTTGCAGGTCGGGACATGAGGGCTTGCTCCATAAAAAAAGCCCCGCTAAGCGAGGCTGGAAGGGGTTCAGTGCTGTCGGTGGGGAATTTAAGCTACGCGGCCGGACACCGCGCTATCCGGCGCAGCCGGTGTATTCACGGACGATTTTGCGGACAACGAGCAACGCGGTCCAGGGCTACAGCAATCCGCCAATCAGCCTTCTTGTCCCACCCATTGCCGCCAGCCCGCAGGCCATGCCGGCGCAGTCGGCGACCCAGTCGAGGATATCCATATCGCGCGCGATCAGCTGCGCGCCCTGAAGCAGCTCGATCGCCGCGCCGGTAAGAGCGAGGAGCACGACCAGCCTCATCTTATGTTCCGGCCAACCGAGGCTTCCGAGCGCCGCCAGCACAGCGAACGCCGCGGCGTGGTTGAGCTTGTCATGGTGGAGGGTGAAGCTCAGGTCCAACTCCTGCAGGAACCGCACCGGCGAAAGCGCGAGCAGGAGAACACCGGCCAAGGTAAGCAGAAAAGCGATCCTTGCCATGGTCGCAAAAGAGTCTGTGCGCAACAGGTCAATCCTTCATCTGAAACAGGAGGCGATCCGGACCGCCAACAGACCGCCCGGCGGTTAGCAGGCCATAAGCCAGGATCGTGACCACAATCAGACCGCTGTCCCGATGGTGGCACCAAACCCCGGAGTGGTTGCCATCGCCGGAGTGGCATACTCACTGGTGATCGCGCCAGCGCTGATCCGGTCGAGCCGGCTGCCGGGCCTGCATCAGCGACGAGCCACGGAACGTGGCTGTACATCACTTTGGGAGCAACGGAAGCACGTTCTCGTCAAGGAACCGACGGCGCTTGCCGACAAGCGGCAACCGATCACTCTCGAAGTTCCGGCAATACCCTTTCGTCGAGGAATTTGAGACGGCTATCCAACATTTCCGCGTTGGCTGGGCTAGCCGGCACATTGACCGGGATTAGATCTGCCACCGAGTCCCCCCGTCGCGCAGCTTCGACCCACTCTTCCATGGCGCCGATATATCCATCCAGCGCCTCGTATGGAGTCTTGGCGTCTGCAGCCGGCAGATATGTCGGGGGCACATCGCCGACGATTACCCATATCCATGGGTCAACTTCTGGCCTGCCCGGAACAATCTCGAAGAGAAAAATATAGATTATGCCATCGGCACCGTATCCAAGGTACTCCCCCTTGATGTCTGAAACCCAATCATAGAAATCAAGATATTTTCGGGCTTCCAGACGTGCAGCATCAAGCTCTTCATCGCCTGTGCTTTTGTCAGCCGACGGCAAGCGGGTGACGCTAGTCAAGTCGGGTTTGACGTCGCTATAATTTCTCTCGACCACTTGTGTTCCCTTTCATTTCTTGCTTGAGCCATCTTCTTCTTGCCCAGCGAGCATAGTCTCCTGCATCGCTATGGTGTTTAATATGATCTGCTCTCGCACGATGCGTGATGTTTGATCTGCCCCCCGTCGGCCAGCGCTTTCTCGTGAGACACATCCATATTCCGGCCCGTGGGCTGATTGGTCCTTGCCAGAACGCTCAGTGCGAAGTGACGCCCCGGTTTCTTGCACCGCTGTCGGCTCCGCCGCTCAGCGTCGCAATCACCCATGTCAACCGTTACAATATTGGAAGGTGAAACTAACTCCGCTCCGATTCTGGGTGTTCGTCGAGGGTTTTGCCTCGCCTCCATGGCGAGGTTTTTGTCTCGCGCCAAGCATACCAGCCGTAAGGTAAATCAGCCAACTGCATAATAGTCTTGTCTTTTTCAACCATATTTTTCAGGCTTATGATCATAATATCGCTTTCATCGAAATCTTCGGATTCATCCGCGTGAAACTGCCATGATCCGTCATCATCATCATGCACGACGCGAGCAACCCACCCACCATTGCGTATAGCTTTCCTGTTTACAAAAACAGCTACGTTCTGGGGGTCTTCAAACTTCCATTTAGTCATCACAGCGCCTATTTGTTCCACTTTCTCTGTTTCGAATTCTTGCAACCATCCTTGCATTGGTGTAACTATTCGATCCGGGAGTCTTTGTCGGATCAACTGGAATAAGCGGATCGATGTGATCAAACTGTGATTCGTTGGCGGAGGAGTAACGCCTTTTTTTACTTTCACCGGGTCAAAGCAGAGTAAACTCCGCTACCATTCAGAATGTGTTTAGGTGATTTTGTCGCGCTTCCATGGCGAAGACTTTGTATCGCGCCACGCACGCCAGCCTAACGGCAAATCCGCCAACTGTGCAACAGTTCCATCAAGCTCGACCACCTCGACCAAGGCCACTAAAATTAGGTCATCTTGATCAACTTCAGCTTCATTTCCGTAGAATTGCCACGACTCATTATCGTCGCCGTCATCATCATGTGACACATACGCAATCCAGCCGCCCCCCCTAAATATCTTCCGAGTCGAAATAACGGCTGTGTTTTTTGGGTTTTCGAACTTCCATTCGGTCATATGTCACCTATTTGTTCGATTTTTCTATATTCTCAAACCCAGCCGTAAGACGAAGATTTTTATAGCTATTTGATCCTGACGATTTTGTCTTGTCAGCGGGATTAACCGGATCTATGTGATCGATATGAGCTTCATTTTTTGGAGGAGTTACGCCTCTTTTGCTTTTCTTTGCTGGAATTATTTCTATACCACTCTCATCCGATCTCAAAATTCCATCATTCACCCTTTTATTTTCCTCGAAAATAGCTATCCTCTGCTTCTTTGTTGGATCCTTGCCGGACGCAACGTTGGGAGGATCTTCCAAATGCGTATAGGGCCTCCTTATTTCTCGGGCCTTGCCGGTCGAGATCGGAATCTCTTCTGCATTGACAGAAACCGGGGGAGCCCCACTATCCAGTACGATATCAGGTTTAGCATTCGCAGAACGCCCGGCAAGCCTTGCCAACACCTGGCTGCCAACGGCACTGAGCCCTTCGGCAAGGACATTGCCGCCCGCCCCCCAAAGCGCGCCGTTGGCAATTCCCCAGGGGACGCTCTGTCCTGTGTTGAAGGCGTATGCCCCGCCATAAGTGCCACCCGCCACACCCCCGACGCCAGTTCGGGCAGCAAGACCGATCAAGCCGTTCTCTGCCGCCGCGCCAACGCTTGCCCGGCCCAGCAAACCGAACAAACTTTCCGCCAGGCCATATCCGCTTAAGCCGATGCCGAGGGCTTCCGCCGCCCAACCGGCCGAGCCGGCCCGGTCCTCGGCGTCCTCGGTCTTGGCCTGTTCATCTTCGAGGAGGTTCTGGTAGTTTCCTCCCGACCAAGCGGAGTCCAGCCCGGCGGAGATCGCATCCGCACCGCCGGCGGCCGCGCCCTTAGCCGTGAGGCGGCCGACATCCGAGAACGCCAAGCCGAATTGCTGTAGCCACGGCATGGTGCTGTACTGGGCTTGGGCCGGATGTTCCCCGATCCACGCCAGCCCGTTCTTGAGCACTGCAACCTGGGCTTCCAACGACTCTGGCGCGACGTTCGGATCTTGGGCGGCCTTGGCTCGCCACTGGGCTTCCGCCGCCACAGAAATCTGTTGGGTTGTCGCCTTGCGGGCATCAGGATCGCGAACCGCCAGGACGATCGAACTCAACTTGGCAAGGCGCTTTTCGAACGGCACGCCTTGGTCGATGTATTTCGCCGCCTGCTGGCCAGCTACAGCCCAGGGCATTGGCAGTATTCGGTCGAAGCTCAACTCCTGCTGAGCAGCGACGGCCCAGGTGACGGCAGCCTTATAATCCTCAGGAGCTGTGATCTTGTCCCAGTCCGGAGCATGGTTCGGGAACAGTTGGCCGACGTACCCGGCGGGATCGGCGCGCCTGGCACCCAGCACCAATTGCGCGGCGCCGGCCCTTATCTCATATTGCTCGCGCTCTTCCCGCGAGCCGTAGGGGCCGGGTTCAAAATCCCGAACCTGGGCGTGTATCGCCCGGTTCGGGACGGGTCGCATGTCGAAAACCGCGCGGCCGATATCAGCCGTTATGTTGAAGGCTTGGAGGCGCTTGCCGCCCTCTTCGGCGCCGTACACGGCAGTGAAGTCTTCGGCACCCGGTGTCTTGCCAGAATAGCTGCCGGTATTGGCAATGGCAGCCGGCGCGTTCTGCAAGGCGATGTCGATGTTCGTGCGCGCATCGACCAGGCTTGCGACAGTCGCTACCTGCGCCTTCTGGCCGAGATCCTGAACCGTGTCCGGCGACAAGTCGGCAATCCAGGGTCCTGCGGCAGCCCAAGCCGTATTTCCGACGGGCCCCACGGAACCCGTGCGGATAGGTGTTTCGTCGGACGGAAGGCCACCTACGGGCGCTTCGCGCGTCGCCAGCACGCTGGACCCACTCGCCCGAGGTCCGCCCACAGCCTCGATGGTATCGTCCTTAGTCCTGCCGTCCGTTGAGACCGGCCCAGTCCCCAGCACCTCCACAGCACGCTTCGGGTCCTGGGCAATCATCGCCCGGACAAGCGCCTTGGCCGTGTTGCTGCGCCAGGCAGCCTCGGCGGCCTGCCGGGCCGCCGGGTTGCCCATCTTGCCGATCAGCTCGAGCCCGCTCTGCCTGATCGCCTCGAACGTGCCGCTGTCGTCCGGGTCGCCCTGCGCGATGGCGCTCGTGTAGCCGTCCTCGACCTTGCTCCACTCGGCCTGCTCATAGTTCTGGCGCCGCGCGTGCTGCTGCGCGGCCATGCGCGCCGAGCCGGCGAGCCGCAGAGCCTGCTTTTGGGCGAGGAAATTGGCGCGTTCGCCCTCCGGCACTTTCGCCACGGTGTCGTCGAAGATCTGGTCGAACAGGCCGGGCTTGACGACGCCGTCGCTGCGCGGATCGAGCTGGCCATACATGAAGTCGTGCAGGCCGCTGCCGTCGGCCGGCGCGGTCTGCACCGCCACGGCCTCGGCGTGGGCGATGCGTGCGTTCAGCTCGCGGCCGATAATGTCGGCGTCGAACGCGTCCTGCTGCTGCTTCTGCTGCCGGAAGCGTTCGGCTATCGCCGACAGCTCGTCGCCAAAGCCTTGCATGGCGGCGCCCACTGGCGAGCCGTTGGGATAGGAGGCCACAGTGCCGGTATCGAGCCGGCGCTGGGCAAGCTGGAGCGGGATGGTGGCCATCAGTAGAGGCCTCCGCCCGGCGCCGGCGGGAAGGCGCTTCTGCCGAACGTCACCGCCTTGGCCGGGTCGTAGAGGCCGGAGATGCCCGATACGAGACTGCCGCCGGCCTTGAAGATCGAGGCGCCCACCGCCTGCCTGCCGGAAAAGCGCGCAATCGCCGCCTGCGTGGCGAGACCGTTCTGGCGCAGCTGCGAGCCGTACTGGATCGCCTTGAGGTCGAGCTGGCCCTGCCTGGCATTGACGGCCAGCACCTCGGTCGGCGAGCCAGAAATGGCGACGCCCGAAGCGCCGGCCTGGGCACGCGCCTGCGCCTCCAGCAGGTCCTGCTTATGGCGCTCCTGGCCCTGCTCGAAGGCCGAGCTTTGAGCGTCGGCCCGCGCCTGCTGTTCATAGGCTTTGGCCTGGTACTCGGCCATTTGCTTCGACTGCTGGCCTTCCGCCAGCGCACCGCCGACCGAAAGCGCCGTACCGATAAGAGCTAGAGCCTTTCACGTTTTGATGGAAGCGTAGCCGGCGTTTGCGAAGTAGTTGTTGCATTCGGTTGCCTCGATCGTTTCAACGAGGTGGCCGATGTGGC
>NZ_JAMYOZ010000037.1:0-46411 GCF_040320095.1 Mesorhizobium sp. M0800 | reverse complement strand
GGCGCCACATCGGCCACCTCGTTGAAACGATCGAGGCAACCGAATGCAACAACTACTTCGCAAACGCCGGCTACGCTTCCATCAAAACGTGAAAGGCTCTAAAGAGTAGCGCCATCGGCGAGGCAACTGATCTCCCCCCTTGAGGGGGAGATGTCCGGCAGGACAGAGGGGGGCGCTGTCCCGCCAATCTTCGAAGGCTTGCGTTTGCAGGGCTTCGAACGATGCTTTAGGCCGTCGCCTTGGCCTTCCTGCCCCGGCCCTTGACGGGGGTGGGCGGGGGGGCTTTGCGGCCGAGGCCGATCGCCTTGGCCAGTTGCGAACGCGAGGCTGCGTAGTTGGGGGCGACCATCGGGTAGTCAGACGGCAGGCCCCATTTGGCGCGGTAAGCGTCGGGCGTCAGCCCGAAATGGACGCCGATATGGCGCTTCAAGGATTTGAACTTCTTGCCGTCCTCGAGACAGATGATGTAGTCCGGCGTCACCGATTTCTTGGGATTGACGGCAGGCGTCAGCGGTGCGGCGACCGGCACTGCCGGTTGCCCGAGGCCGCCTATGGAAGCGCTGACGCTGGCGATGAGATCGCCGAGGCCGGAAGCCGGCAAGCGGTTCTTCTCGACGTATGCGGAGACGATATGGGCGGTCAGCTCGAGCAGGTCGATGTCTTTGCGAGCGTTGTTGTTGTCGTCGGTCAATCTATCTCTCCGTCCATGGGGGTCGCAGAAATTCCTAGTCGGCAAATCTGCGCAATGCAATGACGCCGCACCACGTCACACATTATTTTGAATAATAATACTAACGGCAGCGCGGGATTAACAACCCTGAGCCGGTGCTCGATAATATCAGACAATCAGCAATATCAAATAATCAGGGATTTGTCGCGCCATAGTCGAAATCCGCCCTCGAAGGCGCGTGTGTTGTCGCCGCGTCTGCAATCGGCGGGCAAGTCGGTGAGTTCGTCGACATTGCCGCCGCCGATGACCACGTAATCCGGCTGCATGGCGGCGCGAAGCCGGTCGACCACGTCGAAGACGTGTTTGCGCCATTTCTTCTTGCCGCGCTTTTGCAGGCCGCGTTCGCCGACATAGTCTTCGAAACTGCCGCGCTTCTTGTAGGGAAGATGGGCAAGCTCCATCGGCTGGGCAACGTTATCAACGATCATCGCGGCCCCCAGGCCGGTGCCGAGGCCAAGGAACAGCATGCGGCCGCCCTCATAACTGCCGATGGCCTGCATGAGCGCATCGTTAACGACCTTGACCGGTTTGCCGAACTCGGCGGCGAAATCGCAGCCGACCCAGCCCTTGCCGAGATTGGCGGGTTCGGTCAGCGGCCGGTTGTGATGCACCGGGCCCGGATAGCCCATCGAGACGACATCGTAGTGCAGCCCTTCGGCGAGCGTCTTCACCGCCGCGACCATCTGCTGCGGCGTAAGCTCCGGTCCGGAAGCGGTCTTGCGCTCGTCGCCGCCGGCGCTGGTGCGGATCTTGACATGCGAGCCGCCGATATCGATCGCAAGCACGATCTTTTCTTCCTCCGATGCCGGCTGCTTCATCGCCTTGGCCATCGCTTTCGCCTCCCAGAAATCATTTCGCTGGATTGATCCAGCCGTTCTGCGGCCCGAATCCAGCCATGGCTTCGGCCGGCCCCCAGGTCTTTGGCGCGTAGACAAGGGGCGGCGTGGTGTCGCCGAGCACCGGGCCGACGATGCGCCAGGCGAGCTCGCTGGCGTCCTGGCGGGTGAACAGCTGGCCGTTGCCGTTCATGGCGTCGCCGATCAACCGCTCGTAAGGCGGCATGTCGCCCTTCGAATCGTCGAGCGCGGTGAGCTCGACCTGCTCACCGACCATGTCATCGCCGGGCGCCTTGCGCCGGGCTCCGATCGAGATCGCCACCTGAGGATCGATGCGGAAGCGCACGTGATTGCAGTCGCCGGGCTTGATCGGATCGAAGACGTCGAGCGGCGGCCGCTTCAGCCGCACGATGACCTCGGTGGCGTGCACCGGCAGGGATTTGCCGGCGCGAATGAAGAACGGCACATCCTGCCAGCGCCAGGTATCGACGAAAAAGCGCACCGCCGCGAAGGTCTCGACCGGCGAGTTCGGCGCCACGCCCGGCTCGTTGAGATAGCCGTCGAACTGGCCGCGCACCACATCGTCCCTGGTCAGCGTCCGGATCGCCCGCAGCACCTGCACCTTCTCGTCGATGAGATCGTCGGCCGAGCGGCCGACCGGCGGTTCCATGGCGAGCAGCAAGAGGATGTTGAGCAGATGGTTTTCGATGACGTCGCGAATGCAGCCGACCTCGTCATAGAAGCGGCCGCGGCCCTCGACGCCGAAATCCTCGGCCATGGTGATCTGCACGCTCTCGACGTAATTGCGGTTCCAGATCGGCTCGAGGAAGGAATTGGCGAAGCGGAAATAGAGCAGGTTCTGGATCGCCTCCTTGCCGAGATAATGGTCGATGCGGAAGATCGACTTCTCGTCGAAGACCAGATGCAGCACCCGGTTCAGCCAGCGCGCCGATTGCAGATCGTGGCCGAACGGCTTTTCCACCATCAGGCGCGCGCCCTGGGCGGCGCCCGACTGCTCCAGCCCCTGGACGACCACCTCGAACATCGCCGGCGGCACCGCCAGATAGTGCAGCGGCCGCTCAGCGCTGCCGAGCGCGGTCTTCAGCTTCTCGAAGGTCGCAGGCGCCCGATAGTCGCCGCTGACATAGCGCAGCAGCGATGCAAGCCTGGCAAAGATCTTGTCGTCGATGCTGCCCAAGGCGTTGACGATGCCGTCGCGGGCGCGCGCCTGCAGCTTGGCGAGGTCCCAGGGATCGAAGGCGACGCCGATTACCGGCTCGTTCAGCGTCCCTTTGGCCACCATGGCGTAAAGGGCGGGGAAGATCTTCTTGTGGGCGAGATCGCCGGTGGCGCCGAAAAGCACCAGCGTGTCCGATCGTTCCTGGCTCATGGGCGTACCTCCCTGTCGCCCGTCACGAGCCGGCCTTGGGTTTTTCGACATGGCCGCCAAAGGCATAGCGCATGGCGGACAGAAGCTTGTCGGCGAATTCGGATTCGCCTTGCGAGGAGAACCTGTCGAACAGCGCCGAGGACAGCACCGGCGCCGGCACGCCGGTGTCGATCGCCGCCTTCAGCGTCCAGCGGCCTTCGCCGGAATCCGAGACCCGCCCGCCGAACTGCGTCAACGACGAATCGGCCTTCAGTACGCCGGCCGTCAGGTCGAGCAGCCACGAGCCGATGACGCTGCCGTGCCGCCAGACCTCGGCCACTTCAGCGATGTCGATGTCGAACTGGTAATATTGCGGGTTTTCCAGCGGGCTGGTTTCGGCGTCGGCGGTGCGCTGCCGTTTGCCGGCATTCGCCGACTTCAGGATGTTCATGCCTTCGGCATAGGCGGCCATAACGCCATATTCGATACCGTTATGGACCATCTTGACGAAATGGCCGGCGCCGCTTGGTCCGCAGTGGAGATAGCCGAAGGGAGCGGTTCCGGCATCCTTGGCAGGGGCAGGCGAAGCGGCGTCGGCGCCGGGCGCCAGCGTTGCAAAGACCGGATCGAGATGCTGGACCGCGCTGTCGGGGCCGCCGATCATCAGGCAGTAGCCGCGCTCGAGGCCCCAGACGCCGCCGCTGGTGCCGACATCGACATAGCTCAAGCCTTTCAAGGCGAGGCGCGCGGCGTGGTCGACGGCCTCATGATAATAGGAATTGCCGCCGTCTATGATGATGTCGCCCGGCTCCATCAGGGCAGCCACCTGGTCGACGATCCTGCCGGTGATCGCCGCCGGCAGCATCAGCCAGGCGCTGCGCGGCTTCGCCAGCTTGCCGACGAACTCCTCCATCGAGGCGGCTCCGACCGCGCCGGCGCTCACAAGCGCGGCGACGCTCGCCGGGTTGATGTCGTAGACGACGCATTCGTGGCCATCACGCAGCAGGCGCCGAACCATGTTGGCGCCCATCCGGCCCAGTCCCATCATTCCTATCTGCATGGTCTCGTCCTGCCTTACTTGAGGGATCGATGATCTAGTGGCGCTGTGATTGAAGCATGATCTTTTCCGAAAACCGGTCTCCACTTTGCGGGATCATGCTCTATCCGGTATCGCCGATGCCGACAGAAAAGTCAGCATTCTCCCAATGGCCGCTATCGGGCCAGAAGAAAGTGAAGACAATGCTATTGCCCGGGCTATTGCCCGTAGCAATCTCGGCAACCTGCAATTCCGCAAGATGGATGCCGAAAGCGTTCGCGGTGGTCTCGGTGTCATGGACGGTTGCCCAATTGTCGCTGCTCCAATGAACCACCGCCCGGGCCAGAAGTTCGATGCGCAGCGCCTTGCCTGCCGGGATGCTACGGATCTTGTGGTTGAAGCGCCATGCCCTGAAGCGCGACACCGTCCTGCCCTCGATATAGCGCTTGACGCCTTGCGGCGGCATGTCGAACACCGTGCCGTCGCGCAGCGACCGCAGCAGCTTGATGTGCTCGGAATGCGCCCAGACCAGCGGCTTGGCGCTGCCGGAGGGCCCGCCATGCCGCAATTCGCGCTCCGGCATGTCGGGACCGTCCCAGACCTGCTCCGGTAGCAGGCCGCCCGGTCCGGCAGAGTTCTCGAACGTCCTGAGCAGGCTTGCCGCACTATCCCTACGGCCTGCCGCCAGCTCGTAATGAGCGCGCTCGCCGACCAGCAGCGGCCAGGGCCGGCCCCGGCCGGTTCCATCGAAGGGCGCGCCGTCGGCATGCTCGCCATAGCCATCGCCATTGTAGCGGTACCAGAGCGGGCCCTGCGGCAGTTCGCAGCGCAATTGCGCGTCGATGACCTTGACCGTGTCGAGGATGCGCGGATCGTCGGCTGCCCGCAAGCCGAAGCGGACCAGCGCCAGCGCATCCGGGCTGACGATCGCTTCGGCCGGGCGGTTCGCATCGCCGGACGGACGGTTCTTGATCGGCACAAAGCCGTCCCTCGGCGATGCCGCGCCGGCGGTGTCGGGCGGGGCGATACGGACATAGTAGCCTTCGACGCTGGCTTGCTCGCATGCGGCGGTGCCGGCGACGTAGGTCCAGCGTTCGATCTGATCGTTCCAGACATCGGCGGTTTCGCGCAGATAGTTTGCCGGCTCTGTTTTGCCGGCGGCATCGAAGATGTCCGCAGCCGCAAGCAATGCGGCGATCTCGACCGCAAGTGTGAACGGGCTGTAGCCGGCGTCTTCTTCCCAGCGGTCTTCGCCGGTGACCGGGCCGTTGCGCACGACGTAGGCGGCCGCGCGCTCGATCATCGGCATGAAGGAGGAGAGTACCGCAGGCGGCAAATGGCCGGCGCGGCGCAGTGCGTCGGCAAGCAGCAGCGGGAAGGCGCATTCGTCCATCTGGATGCCCGGCCAATAGGCCGATCCGTCGAGCCAGGCGTTCTGCGGCCAATGGCCGTCCGGCTGCTGGATCGCGCGCAGATAGCCAAGGATGCGCAAGGCTTCCGCCGGGTCGCCGGCGGCGAGGAAGCCGCCGGCGGTTTCGACCAGATCGCGCGGCCAGACCAGGTGATAGCCGCCGAGGTCGTCGTCGCCCTTGTTGAAGCCCCACGGGATCGACAGGCTGGCAACGGCTGCTCCGGCGGACGACCGGTGTGTCGCCAGCACCGCCGTGCTGAGGCGGTAGCTGTTGAGGCCGGACGCCGCATGCCGGTCCAGCGGCAGCAATCCGGCCTGCCATTTGCGCCATTTGTCGACGTAGGATCTGGCTGCGGGCCCAAAACATTGCTTCAGGCTGGCGAAAGCAGTTTCCGCCGCCTGTTGCGGCGTCGTGCCGAAGCCCAGTGCCAGCAATATTTTTGGGTTCGCAGCCGAAAAGGCGATCTCGCCGGTCAGCGCGACATTGCCGTCCTCGGCCCTGCGGCAGGCCGGATCGAGCCGGCCGCCTTGACGAAGCTGCTGCCAGCCGTCGGAGACGCCGACATAGCCGGCCGAGCACGCCTTCCACGGCAGCGACGAGGCGAGCGCCAGGCAGGTGCCGCGTCCCGATGCAAACAGGACAGGCTGTCCTTCATGGTCGTCGATCCAGGCGGTGTTGCCCATGCCGGCGTTGACGAGGTGCGGTGCCAGCAGCGCGTAGACGCGGTAGTCGGCGGCCGCGCCTTTGAGCGGCGTGAACATAATCTCCTGCAGCAAGACGGGACGTTCCGGATCCGTCAGGATGCGCTTTTCGATCCTGTAGGTTCCATCGCTTGCGGTGTTGACCAGCCGGTAGGCAGGCACCCCGTCCGCCAGGGGTTCGATACTGTGTTCGGCGTCGCGTTTTTCTTCCGAGAAATAGCCGTCGGGTCCGGTGACGATCAGCCCCAGATCGCGAGTGCAGGCGCTATCGAGGCGCGGGTAATAGATCTCGTTGAGGATACCGTGGCTGATGGTGAACCAGATCGGGCAGGCCGGCGAGAGCGCGGTGCCGACGCCGCTCTTGGCGCTCGAGGTCCAGCGCGCCGGAATGCCGGGTGCACCCGGGGCAAGGTTCGTCGCCATTCAATCGGTCTCCAGTGCCATCCCTAGACCAGGAGTCGAACCGGTTTCAATGATTGCACCGCAAGTTGATCGCCGGACATGGATTGCTGTTGACAGCTTGCCGCCTATCTGCATTTGTCTGATAATAGATAAAAAACAAGATTGTGAGCGTATCAGCCAATACCCCACCAGCCAGCCATTAACCACCAGTAAGACAGCAACTCACGGGAGGAGTATGACATGAGGAAAATATTCGTTTTGGGGGCTCTTGCGGCGATGCTCGCCGCAGGTACCGCGCTTGCCGACACCAGCGGCAAGAAAATCGCCTTCTCCAACAATTACGCCGGCAATTCCTGGCGGCAGGCGATGCTGGACAGCTACGCCATCGTTACCAAGAAGGCGGTTGCCGACAAGGTGGTCGGCGCCGCGGACGTCTTCACGACGGCCGACAAGGAAGTGCCGACGCAAGCAGCCCAAGTGCAGAACCTGATCCTGCAGGGCTATGACGCGATCGTCATCAACGCGGCGTCTCCGGATGCGCTCAACGGCGCCATCAAGCAGGCCTGCGACGCCGGCATCGTCGTCGTCTCCTTCGACGGCATCGTCACCGAACCCTGCGCCTACCGCGTCGTCGTCGACTTCAAGGACATGGGCAAGCAGGAAGTCGAGCAGATGGCCAAGTTCCAGCCCAAGGGCGGCAACCTGCTGGAAATCCGCGGCCTCGCCGGCACCTCGATCGACGATGCCATCCATGCCGGCATCCTCGAAGGCGTCGCTGCTCATCCCGAGTTCAAGATCGTCGGCTCGGTGACCGGCGACTGGGACCAGACCACGGCACAGAAAGCCGTAGCGACGATCCTGCCGTCGCTGCCGGATGTTGTCGGGGTCGTCGACCAGGGCGGTGACGGCTACGGCGCGGCGCAGGCTTTCGCCGCCGCCGGCAAGCCACGCCCGACCATCATCATGGGCAATCGCCAGGACGAGTTGCAGTGGTGGAAGGAGCAGAAGGAAAAGGACGGTTACCAGACCTGGTCGGCATCGATCGCACCGGGCGTATCGACGCTTGCCTTCTGGGTGGCGCAGCAGGTGCTCGACGGCCGCACCGACGTGCCGCACGACCTGCTGGTGCCCTATCTTGCCTTCACCCAGGACGATTTCGAGGCCGCGCTGCCGAAGATTCCGAAGGGCGGCGTCGCCAGCCACGAATACACGCAGGAAGACGCCGTCGCGGCGATCAAGGCCAACATCAAGTGAGCATGGCACTATTGTTGCCGCCACGGATAACCGGGTATCGTTGAGGGATGCCCGAGGCCAATGCAGACATCATCATGCCGGACGGCGCCGAAAAGCTTTTCGGCGCCGTCAGTTTGGACATCATAAGACTGGACGGAGCCGAAAAACATTTCGGCGCCGTCAGGGCGCTCGCCGGTGTCGATTTCAGCGTTCGTGCCGGAGAATGCGTCGGTCTCGTCGGCCATAACGGCGCCGGAAAATCGACGCTCATGCATATGGTGGCGGGCACGCTCGCCCCCGACAGCGGGCAGATCGCGGTCCGCGGCGGTGTCGAGGCAAGTTATTCGGTGCCGCGCGCGCAGCAGCTCGGCATACGCTGTGTGTTCCAGGAGCTGTCGCTCTGCCCGAACCTCAGCGTCGCCGAGAACACGCGGATCAACCACGCGTCGCTGCATGGCTTCGGCTGGCGGCGCAAGGCGGCCGATCTGATCGCCGCCAAGCTCGACGAGATATTCCCCGGCCACAGCATCTCGGCATCCGACATCGTCGGTGATCTTTCCATCACCAGCCGGCAGATGGTGGAGGTGGCGCGCGCCTTCACGGTCACGCAGGAGCCGCTCGAGCTGGTTATCCTCGACGAGCCGACATCCTCGCTCGATGCGCAAACCGCCGGCCAGCTGCTGGCGTTCGTGCGCCGCTTCATAGCCGCCGGCAAGAGCTGCATCCTGATCTCGCATGTGCTGGGCGAAGTGCTCGGAAACGCCGACCGCATCGTGGTGATGCGCGACGGCAAGGTGGTCGCCGCCGGGCAGGCCGATCAATTCGACCGCGACAGGCTGGTGACGGCGATGGGCGGAGCGGAGGCGCGCGAGAAGACCGCCGCAGAGATTGCGAGCGGCAAGCCCGAGCCCGGTCCGCTGCGGGTCCGGGCGCGTCCGGCGCGACAGCAGGACGGCAACGAGCTTGTCGCCCGTGCCGGTGAGATCATCGGCCTTGCCGGGCTTGCCGGGCATGGGCAGACCGATCTTTTGCTGGCGATCTTTGCCGCGGCTTCCCGCGCCAAGACCGGCATCGAGGTTACCGCGCCGGTGGCGCTGGTTGCCGGCGACCGCCAGTCGGACGGGATTTTTCCGCAATGGTCGATCGCCGAGAACATCGGCATCCGTTCGCTGGCGCGATTGCGCAACGGCCTCTTGATCTCGCCGCAGCGCGAAGCCGAGCTCGCCGAGTTGTGGCAGCGGAAAATCGGCATCCGTACGCCCGACATGAACAACAACATCTTCTCGCTGTCCGGCGGCAACCAGCAGAAGGCGCTGTTCGCGCGGGCGCTCGGCTCCGACGCCAAGATCGTGCTGATGGACGATCCGATGCGCGGCGTCGACATCGGAACCAAGCTCGAAGTCTACGACCTGGTGCGCGAGGAGGCTCGCCATGGCCGCACTTTCCTCTGGTACACCACCGAAACCGAAGAGCTCGACAATTGCGACCACATCTATGTGTTCAAGAACGGCCGGATCGTCGCCAACCTTCGTCGCGACGAACTGACGGAGGAAAAGATCATCCAGTCGTCGTTCGGCGATGCGGCCTGAGATGACAGCGGTATCCGTCGAGAATGGGTTAAAAACTTCGGCTCGCGCCACGAGGCGGGCGCGCATGCTGCGCAGCCTGCTGCCGGCACTGTCGCTGGCGCTGGTGCTCATCGCCATCGCCTGGCTCAACCCGCGCGCCATCAGCTATTTCGGTTTCAGCCTGATGCTCAATCTGGCGATCCCGATCGCTCTGGCGACGATCGCGCAGATGTTCGTCATCGCCGGCAACGAGCTCGATCTGTCGATTGGCACCTTTGTCGGCTTCGTCGGCTGCGTGACGGCGACATGGCTGAAGGACGCGCCGCTGCTCGGCGTCGTGATCCTGCTCGGGTCGATCGGCGTCTACGCGCTGCTCGGCGCGCTGATCCATCTGCGCAACCTGCCCTCTATCGTGGTGACGCTCGGCATGAGTTTTGTCTGGCAGGGCATGGCCATCCTCATCCTGCCCAAGCCCGGCGGCAAGGCGCCGGACTGGTTGCTGGCGCTGATGGCCTTCAAGCCACCCTTCATTCCGTTCCCGATCATCGCGGCATTGCTGATCGCGGCCGTCGTCCACTTTGGCCTGATGCGCACCTCCTACGGCGCCATCCTGCGTGGATCGGGCGGCAATTCAGCCGCACTCAAACGCGCCGGCTGGTCGCTGCTGCGCACCAAGATCGCGCTGTTTGCGCTGACCGGCCTGTTCGGCGTTTTGTCCGGCATGGCGCTGATCGGCATCACCACCTCGGCCGATGCCAATATCGGCAATGGCTACACGCTGCTTTCGATCGCCGGCGTCATCCTCGGCGGCGGCGAGTTCGTCGGCGGCCGGGTGTCGCCGATCGGCGCCGTCATCGGCGCGCTGACGCTGGCGCTGGCGGCATCGCCCCTCTTGACGTTCATGCACATTCCGCCCGACTGGCAGGTCGCCGCCAATGGCGCCATCCTGATCATCGTGCTGGCGGCGCGGGTGCTGATCAGCCGCAGGGAGAGGTGAGCATGGCATCGCTGCGGACACTGCTCGCCAGACCCTGGATCTGGTCGTTCTTCGGGGCGCTGCTAGTGTGGCTGGCGACCATCGCCTTCACCGGCGGCTATGGCGGCGGCGGCATGATCACGGCGGCGCTGTCGCTCGCCGTCTTCACGGTCATCGTCGGCGTCGGGCAGATGTTCGTCATCACGCTCGGGCCGGGCAATGTCGACCTGTCGCTGCCGGCCAATATCGGCCTTGCCAGCGCCGTCGCCATGAAGGTCATGGACGGCAATGATGCGATGATCGCGGTCGGCCTGCTGGCAGCGCTTGCCTGCGGCATGGCGATCGGCGCCGTCAACTATCTGCTGATCTGGGCGCTGCGCATTCCGCCGATCATCGCGACGCTGTCGGCCAGCTTCGTAATCCAGTCGGTCGATATCAGCTATGGGCGGGGCCTGCAGATCAAGCCGCCGCCGGGCTTTGCCGATTTCACCAACTGGCAGATCTTCGGCATCCCGGTGCTGGCGATCCTCACGGTGCTGTTCACCATCGGCGCCGGCATCGTTTTGCAGCGCATGATCTACGGACGCTCGGTGCTGGCGATCGGCCAGAACATCCGCGCTGCCTGGCTGGCCGGCGTCAATGTCGGCCGCACCCGCTTCCTCACCTACACGCTGTCGGGCGCGCTCGGCGGCCTCGACGGCGCACTGCTCGCCGGCTATTTCCGCGGCGCCAATGTCGATATCGGCAATGAGTATCTGCTGGCCTCGATCGCGGTCGTCGTCATCGGCGGCACGTCAGTGGCGGGCGGCAAGGCCAATGTGCCGGGGGTCTGGGGCGCGGCGCTGTTCCTGGTGCTGCTGTTGACCATGCTCAACACATTCGGTGTCAGCGTCGGCGTCCGCCTGGTGCTGACAGGGCTGATCATCGTCGGCGTCATCACCGCCGCCGGCGGGCAGAAGGCGCTGCGCTAGCAAGAATCAGGTGAGGGCGATCGATCTTTCGATTTCATTTTTTCCCATTTCGAAGAGCGTTCCCCACGGGTTCTCGAAAAAAGAATGCTGTCAAGAACGAAGCTGTCTTCTCCGGACACTCCCTTCCTGATGTGCTGGACTTCTTCGCCAGCGCGCAAGCGCCGAATGATTTCGATGCCACGTATTCCGCGTTCTCGAAGAGCTTTTTCCCAGAAGTCGTTGCTGAGCGGATTGCGAAATTTCAATTCAAATCGGCCAGTTCCGGACAACACCAACCGAGACAACTCTTGCAGTCTATCGACCGTCGTGCGGACCGCCCATTTGATCGCTGTCGTTCTCACATAGAGGTCAAGATCCAGTAGGCAGTTCGCCAAAGCCTTGGCGATCGCTTCGTCGTAGCAGCCGGATGTAGACATGTAATTCACGAAGGCAACTCGGCAATCGGGGAGGGGGTCGCTTGCAAACTCCGTTGCCGGTATCTTCAGGACTTCGACTGCTTCGCCCAACTCGCCAAGGCAGTAAGCCGCGCGGAGCCGGTCGCTGGATTTCTCGGACTGCATGAGGCTGACGAGAAACTCCAGATCAACTCCTCGCCTCCATCTCCTTAGGAGTTCCTGCCCGGCTCTGTAGCTTAGATCGTGGTCATGATCGCCGTACCGGGCTTCGTCCATAAGAACGGCAGTGGACTCTCCCGCTAAATCTTTGGTCATTCCTGGTGTTGGCGACGGCCAAAATGTTGGTTGTGTTCGAATCGATACTCTCTACATCCAAAGCGACGACGTCAATCGTTACCCGCCGGCTGACTCCACCGGCCGGTCCTGACGACCGATCGACCCGACGAAAACACCGGTTTCCATGAGAGCATTGGCGCTGTAAAGCCAATCGCGCCTTCGCCAGCATCGTTTGCAAGAGGTTTGCGTGTCCGATTTCGTCAGCACTACAAGGCACGGCAACGTCGCGGTGGTGAGCATCGACAATCCGCCGGTCAACGCGCTGAGCTTCCATGTGCGCGAGCCGCTGATGCAGGCGCTCGTTTCCCTGCGCGACGAGCCGTCGGTCGGAGCAATCGTGATAGCATGCGCCGGGCGGACCTTCGTCGCCGGCGCCGACATCACCGAATTCGGCAAGCCGGCGCGGCAACCGGACCTGGGCGCCCTAGTCGCCATGCTGGAAACCATCGCCAAGCCGACGGTCGCGGCCATTCACGGCACTGCGCTCGGCGGCGGCCTGGAACTGGCGCTCGGCTGCCATTTCCGTGTTGCCGACCGAACGGCAAGGCTCGGCCTGCCGGAAGTCAAGCTCGGCCTGCTGCCGGGCGGCGGCGGCACGGTTCGCCTGCCGCGCTTGGTTGGTCCGCTGAAGGCACTCAGCATGATCGTTTCGGGAACGCCGATCGGTGCGGCCGAGGCGCTCGCCGCCGGCCTGGTGGATGCCGTCTTCGATGGCGACCTGACCGCGCAAGCGGTGAGTTTCGCCAACGAAACGGCCGCGAAAGGCGGTCCGTTCACGCCGGTGCGCGACCGCAATGATCGCCTCGACCAGGCCGACTTGCCGGCGTTCGACAAGGAAGCGGCAGTGCTTGCCGGCAAAGCACGCGGCCTCGAGGCGCCGATCGCCTGTGCGCAGTCGGTCCGCAACGCCCTGACGCTTCCCTTCGACGAAGCGCTGGCGGCGGAGCGCGACCTGTTCGTCAAGCTTGTCGCCGGGGGCCAATCACGCGCGCAGCGGCATTTGTTCTTCGCTGAACGTGAGGCGGCAAAGATTGCCGGCAAGGACGTCGTCAGGCGCAAGATCGCCCGGGTCGGCGTCATCGGCGCCGGCACGATGGGCGGCGGCATCGCCATGGCGTTCGCCAACGGCGGCGTCCCCGTGACCTTGCTGGAAGCGACACACGAGGCCTTGCAGCGCGGGCTGGCGACGATCAACAAGAATTATGCGGTTTCCGTCATCCGCGGCTCGCTGAGCGAAGACGCCAAGCGCCAACGGCTTGGGTTGTTCAAGGGTTCCACCGACTATGCCGATCTTGCCGATTGCGACCTGATCGTCGAGGCCGTGTTCGAGGAAATGGCGGTCAAGAAGGAGGTATTCGGCAGGCTGGATGCCGTCGCCAAACCGGGCGCGATCCTCGCCACCAACACCTCCTATCTCGACGTCAACGAAATCGCCGCTTCGACGTCGCGGCCGCAGGATCTCCTCGGCATGCATTTCTTTTCGCCGGCTAACGTCATGAAGCTTTTGGAAATCGTCCGCGCCGACAAGACTTCGCCCGACGTGCTGGCGACCATCGTCGATCTGGCACGGCGGATCGGCAAGGTGCCGGTCGTTGTCGGCGTCTGCCACGGCTTCGTCGGCAACCGCATGCTGGCGGCGCGCGGTGCGGAACTGGAGACGCTTCTGCTGGAAGGCGCAATGCCGCGCCAGGTCGACCAGGTGTTCACCGATTTCGGCTGGCCGATGGGGCCGTTCGAGATGAGCGATCTCGCCGGCCTCGACATAGGCTGGCGCAACCGCAAGGCGCGTGGCCAGACGGCCGTGATCGCCGATGCGTTGTGCGAACAGGGACATTTCGGCCAGAAGACCGGCAGCGGCTTCTATCGCTACGAAGGCGGTTCGCGCACGCCGCTGCCCGATCCCGATGTCGAGGCGCTGATCCGCAACAAGGCTGCCGAGCGCGGTATTGCACCGCGCGCGATCGGCGCCGAGGAGATCATCGAGCGGACGCTCTATCCGATGATCAACGAGGGCGCCAAAATCCTCAAGGAAAAGATTGTCGCCCGCGCCTCCGATATCGACGTCGTCTGGGTCAACGGCTACGGCTTCCCGGTCGGCAAGGGCGGGCCGATGTTCTGGGCGAGCCTCGAAGGCGTGGACAAGATCATCCGGCGGCTGGATCACTGGCACCAGCAGACCGGCAAGGATGTCTTTCGAGTGGCACCCCGGCTCAGGCAGATGGCCGAAACCGGTTCCTGGGACGGCGCTGCCGGTTGAACTTGGGACTACCGAATCCGTGCGTCCATGATCTCGACAAAACGCGCGAACAGACCCGCCTGCGACTTTATCTTGAGCTTGCGGTAAATGTTGCGGCGATGAACTTTTACGGTTCCCGGCACGATGCGCATCGCCCTGGCAATCGATTCCGTGGAATGGCCCTGAAGCACCAGATCGACGACATGCTGTTCGCGCGGCGTGAGCGAAAGGCTCTTCCAGATGTGAGCACGTTCGAACTCACTGACCGGAGCAATCGCCTCGTCTTGCTTCGTCCCAACCGGTCCGTCAGCCGGAAGGGTAGGCCAGCGCAGCCTGACGAGGCTGATCACCGCAGGCGCCATGTCGCGCAGCAACCTGGCATCGGCGGTTCCGAACGGCCCCGAAGCGCGCAATCGCATCAGCGAGACCACCAGCGCGTCCTTTCCCGGCAGCGGCACGAAAAAGCCGACCTCCTCCGCAAGCCTGGTCTGGCTGTAATAGGAGCGGTAATATTCGCTGGCATAGAAGCGATCCGGCGCCAATTCGCGCATGCGCCAAAAGCCTTCCTTGCGCTCGACTGCCGCATGGTGGAACGGATCGAGCAGATAAGGCCCTTCCTGATAGAGCGCGACGAAGACGTGGCTTTCGGCCGGCGAGAATGTCTCGAACAGCAGCGGCGGGCGTGAGGCGCCGCGATAGCCGAAGATCACGCAATGATCGAAGCTGACATGCTGGCGGAGCCAGGCGACCATCGTCTTGCCGAAAAGCTCGCCGCTCGTCTCCCGCGTCGCTGCGATGAGCGCAGCGAGCCGGCTGTATTCATCGCTGCGTGAAACGCCCAATTCATACCCCTCCAGACGAGAAAATAGATGAAATATACCACCTGGGAGGTATATACTAGCCGCCATTGGCTCTGATAGCGTTTCGAGACCAACTAGCCGCTGGAGCCCGCAGCCTTGACCGCAGTGCCCGACATCGAGTTTCGCGGGGTCACCAAACGCTACGGCAGCGTGATCGCGGTCAGCGGCATCGATCTTGCCATCCCGCCGTCTGCCTTTGTCGCGTTGCTCGGGCCGTCCGGCTGCGGCAAGACAACCTGTTTGCGCATGATCGGCGGTTTTGAACAGCCAAGCGAAGGTGTGGTATTCATCCGTGGCCGCGACATGGCCGGCACGCCGCCCTATCGGCGGCCGGTCAACATGGTGTTCCAGCAATATGCGTTGTTTCCGCATCTGGATGTGGCGGACAACGTCGCCTATGGCCTACGCCAGGCGCGGCCGCGCCTGTCGTCGCGGGAGATCAGCCTGAAGGCAGGCGAGGCGCTCGCCATGGTTCGGCTTGCCGGCTATGGACGCCGCAAGATCCATGAGCTTTCCGGCGGCCAGCAGCAGCGTGTCGCCCTGGCGCGGGCGCTGGTCAACAAGCCGGCGGTGCTGCTGCTCGACGAGCCCCTGGCGGCGCTCGACAAGAAGCTGCGCACCGACATGCAGATAGAGCTGCAGAACCTGCAGCGCGAGATCGGCATCACCTTCGTCCTGGTCACCCACGATCAGGAAGAGGCACTGTCGATGAGCGATTTCGTCTGCGTCATGAATGGCGGGCGCATCGTCCAGCTTGGGCAGCCGAGCGAAATCTACGACGAACCCGCCGACCTCTTCGTCGCCGATTTCGTCGGCAAGACCAATCTCTTGAGCGGCAAGGTCGTCGGGCTCTCGGGCAAGCTCGTCGAGGTAGCGCTTGCCGACGGCACCGTCATCGCCGCGCGCAAGCGCACTTCGCTAGCCCAGGGCGAAGCCGTCTCGGTCAGCCTGCGTCCTGAATCCTTAAGTCTCGGCGCGCCCGGAAGCGGCCGGCTGAACGGGCTTGTCCGCAACCGGATCTTTCTCGGTTCCACCGCGGAATATGCAATCGAGGTCCAAGGCATCGGGACACTGCTCGCCAAGGCCGATCATCTGGTTGGCGGTGGAAATCTCTTCAAGCCGGGTGAACCCGTCGCCGTCGGCTTTACAGCCGGAACGCCGCTGGCGTTTCCGGAGAATAACGGGACCAACCAGAGGGAAAACAAAAATGTCGAAATCGTATCGTGACGGACTGCCGATAAGCCCTGAAAAATTCGTCGACCAGTTGATGCGCCTCAAGCGCGGTTCCATCGGCCGCCGCGAGTTCCTTGGCCTCACCGGCCTAGGCATCGCAACGGCAGTAATGGCCCGCGAACTCGGCATCATGCCGTCGCCAGCCTTCGCCCAGGAGGGGCTTGGCGACCGCATGTCGATTGCCACCTGGCCCAATTATCACGACCCGGCGACGTTCGAGAATTTCAAGGCCGAAACCGGCGTTGCCGTCGAGGTGAACGTGTTCGGGTCAAACGAGGAGATGCTGGCCAAGCTGCAGGCCGGCGCCTCGGGCTGGAGCCTTTTCGTTCCGACCAACTACACGATCTCGACTTACAAGAAGCTTGGCATCATCGAGGCGCTGGATATGGCCAAGCTTGCCAATTATGACGGCTCGCAAGAAGACCCGCGCTTCACTGGGGAAGGCACGATCGATGGCGTGACCTACGCGGTGCCGAAGAATTGGGGCACCACCGGCTTTGCCGTCAACACCAAGAAACTGACCAAGCCGATGACAAGCTGGAAGGAATTCTGGGACACGGCCATGGCCGAGGGCGACGGCCGAACCATGGTTCATGATTACCAGCTGACCACGATCGGCAACGCGCTGAAATATTTCGGCTTCTCGTTCAACTCGCTGAAGCCGGACGAACTCGCCAAGGCGGAGGAATTGCTGCTGAAGGTCAAGCCGCATCTGTTCGCGGTCTCCAGCGACTACCAGCCGTCGATGCGTGCCGGCGACGCCTGGATGACGATGTGCTGGACCAATGACGGGGCGCAGCTCCACCGCGACATCCCCGAAATCGCCTACGTGCTTGGCAAGGAAGGCGGCGAGATCTGGACCGACTTCTACGCAATACCCAAGGATGCGCCGAACAAGCCTGCCGGCTATGCCTTGCTCAACTATTTGATGAACCCGAAAGTCGCGGTCAAGGAGCACCTGGCCAACGGTGCGCCTTCCACCGATGCGCGGGTCAATGCGCTGCTGCCCACGGAGGTGCTGGACAATCCGATCCTCTATCCGGCGGCGGATCTGCTGAAGCCGCTCGAATTCGGTGCGGCTGCAACGCTAACCGATCCGGGCCGGGCCGAATTGATGGCACGCTTCAAGTCGGCTTGAACCGGGCAGGCCACAGGCTCGATGCAGGCAACTCCCCGGCGGACAGATGTCCGCCGGCACCGGGGCGGTTTTTTCAATGCGCGGCAACGTTCTCCGTCACAATCTCCTGACCGCCCTGCTACTCGGTCCAGCAACGGCGTGGCTGGTGGTGTTTTTAGTTTTGCCGTTCGTGGCGATCGCCGTTTTCAGCGTCGGCGAGCGGGCGCCGGAAGGCGGCTATCAGGCCGCTTTCACCTTGGCGCAGTTTGCCAATCTTCCGGCGCGGGCGACCGCCTTCTGGAACACCATGGTGCTGGCGCCGGCGGGCGCACTGGCCTGTCTTCTCGTTGCCTATCCGGTCGCCTATTACCTCGCTTTGCGCGCACCCGAACGGTGGCGGCTGATCCTGCTGGCGCTTGTCGTCATCCCGTTCTGGACCAGCCTGCTGATGCGAACCTATGCCTGGATGTATGTGCTTGGCGGGCGTGGCATCCCAGCTCTCCTGGCCTATGTCGGGCTGGAGGACGTGCGGCTGATCAACACGCCGGGAGCGGTTCTGCTCGGCATCGTCTATGGTTATCTGCCGCTGATGATCCTGCCGATCTATGTCAGCCTCGAGCGGCTCGACCGCCGGCTGCTGGAGGCCTCCGCCGATCTCGGCGCGACGCCGATCTCGACATTCCTCGGCGTGACGCTGCGGCTGTCGCTGCCAGGTGTGATGACCGGCTTCTCGCTGGTCATGATCCTGCTGCTCGGCGAATATCTGATCCCGACGCTACTCGGCGGCGGCAAGGTCTTCTTCATCGGCAACGCGCTGGTCGATCTGTTCCTGCAATCGCGCAACTGGCCATTTGGATCGGCAATCGCCATCACACTTGTGGCGGTTTCAGTGGTCGTGCTGCTTGCCGCGAACCGCATTTCGACCCGGCTTTCGGGTGCCCGCCGGGTGGACCTGATCTGATGCGTGCCTTCGTCGTTGCGGTCTTTGCCTTTCTCTACCTGCCGATCGCGCTGGTGGTACTGTTTTCGTTCAACGCCGGCCACCACGCCAGCGAGTTCACTGGCTTCTCGGTGCAATGGTACGGCAAGGCCCTGGCAAACCCGTTCCTGGTCGAAGCGCTGAAGAACAGCCTGTTCATCGCCACGACCAGCGCCTTGCTGGCGGCGCTGTGCGGCACGGCGGCCGCGCTTGGCCTGGCGCGTGTCGGCGCGCAGACGCGAGCCGTCTTCGATGCGCTTTTGGGTGCTGCGATCGTCGTTCCTGGCGTCGTCATCGGCATCTCGACGCTGGTCGCGCTGGTCCAGCTATTCGGGGTGGTCAACCCGTTTGTCGCTTCGCTGTGGCCGAACGACCAGCCACCGCGCCTGTCGCTCGGCTATGGCTCGATCATCGCCGCGCACGGGCTGTTTTCGATGGCGCTGGTGGCGATGATTGTCAGCACGCGCCTCGGCAGCCTCGACCGCAATCTGGTCGAGGCCTCGAGCGATCTTTACGCCACCCCGCTGACGACGTTCCGCAGCATTGTGTTGCCGCAGATCATGCCGGCGGTGATCGCCGGCTTCCTGCTCGCCTTCACATTCTCCTTCGACGATTTCATCGTCGCTTTCTTCGTCGCCGGCGCACAGACGACGTTGCCGATCTATGTCTTCGCCTCGATCCGGCGCGGGGTCACGCCGGAGATCAATGCCATCGCGACGATCGTGCTCGTCGCCTCCGTTCTGCTCGTGGTGCTTGCCCAATGGCAACTGCGGCAACGAAAACCATCACACTGAAAGACAAAAAACATGATTCTGAGAGATCGCATCGCCGTGGTGACGGGTGCCGGGTCGGGGATCGGGCGTGCCGGCGCCATGATGATGGCCAGGGAAGGCGCGCTCGTGGTGATCGCCGACAGGGACCAGGCGGCGGGGGAAGCAACCGCTTCCGACATTCGTGCGGCCGGGGGTCGGGCCGAGGCCGTCGCCACCGACGTCGGCGAGGATGCGGCGGTCGAGCAGCTCATTGCGGGAACGCTGGGCCGGCATCGGCGGATCGACATCCTGCACAATCATGCCGGGATCCAGGTCGGCGGCACGCTGACCGAAGTCGGCGCCGACGGCATGGATGCCTCCTGGCGGATCAATGTGCGGGCGCAGTTCCTTGCGGCCAGGCTGGTCATGCCGTCGATGATCGCGCAAGGCGGCGGGGTGATTCTGAATACCGCCTCGAATTCGGGTGTGTTCTACGACCGCGAAATGATCGCCTACGCAACGTCAAAACATGCAGTGGTGGCGATGACCCGGCAGATGTCGCTCGACTATGCCAAACACAATGTCCGCATCAACGCGCTGTGCCCCGGCTGGGTCGATACGCCCTTCAACGAGCCGTTCATCGCGCAGATGGGCGGGCGGGGGGCGATCGAGAACTATGTCCGCACCAAGATTCCCATGCAGCGCTGGGCCAGCGCGGAGGAAATCGCCGAAGCGATCCTGTTCCTCGTCTCCGACCGCTCGTCCTTCATGACCGGTCAGGCGCTGGTGATCGACGGTGGAGAAAGCATCGGCTGATCCGCCGCTCCCGGCGGGCGGCAGCTGAAATTCTCTTTGGCCTAACGGCCGGCAGCGAGATGTGCTTTCGTCTCAAGGAGAATGCGGCCAAGATGGCGGGCCGGGAGCAGAAATCGTCAGTGCAAGAGAGAGGCGGCATAATGGCCGAGGCGTATATCTGCGACTACATCCGCACGCCGATCGGACGCTTCGGCGGTTCGTTGTCGGCGGTCCGTGCCGACGATCTCGGCGCGATACCTCTGAGGGCGCTGGTCGAGCGTAATTCGGGCATCGACTGGGCCGCCATCGACGATGTCGTCTATGGCTGCGCCAACCAGGCCGGCGAGGACAATCGTAATGTGGCGCGCATGGCGCTGCTGCTGGCCGGCCTGCCGAAGGAGGTTTCGGGCTCGACCGTCAACCGTCTCTGCGGTTCGGGCATGGATGCGGTGATAATTGCTGCCCGCGCCATCAAGGCCGGCGAGGCGGAGCTGATGATATCAGGCGGCGTCGAATCGATGAGCCGCGCTCCGTTCGTGCTGCCGAAGGCAGAGACCGCCTTTTCGCGCAATGCCGAGATTTACGACACCACGATCGGCTGGCGCTTCATCAATCCGCTGATGAAGAAGCAATACGGCGTCGATTCGATGCCGGAGACCGGCGAGAACGTGGCGGAAGAGTTCGCTGTCTCCCGCGCCGACCAGGACGCATTTGCCGTGCGCAGCCAGGACAAGGCTGTAGCCGCCCAAGCCAATGGCCGGCTGGCAAAGGAAATCACGCCGGTGACGATCGCGCAGCGCAAGGGCGATCCGGTCGTTGTCGACAGAGATGAGCATCCCCGCGGGGGCACGTCGATCGAAGCGTTGGCCAAGTTGCCGACGCCGTTCCGGCAAGGCGGCACGGTTACGGCCGGCAATGCCTCGGGCGTCAATGACGGCGCCGCGGCGCTGATCGTCGCCTCGGAAGCGGCAGCGAAGAGATGCGGACTGACGCCGATTGCCCGCATCCTCGGCGGTGCCAGCGCCGGCGTCGCTCCGCGCATCATGGGCATCGGTCCGGTGCCGGCCACGCAGAAGCTGTGTGCCCGGCTCGGCCTGAAGCCGCAACAGTTCGATGTCGTCGAGCTCAACGAGGCCTTCGCCTCGCAAGGCATCGCCGTGCTGCGCCAGCTCGGGATTGCCGAGGATGCGGAGCACGTCAACCCGAATGGCGGTGCCATCGCGCTCGGCCATCCGCTCGGCATGTCCGGCGCGCGCATATCAGGCACGGCGGCGCTGGAGCTGCGTGAACGCGGCGCCAGATACGCGCTCGCCACCATGTGCATCGGTGTCGGCCAGGGCATCGCCGTGGCGCTCGAACGCGTTTGATCTTTTGGCCGCCCTGGGGCAGAGCCCTGGCGCCGCCTATCTCGTTTGCCCGATATGCGAAAGACGCTCTGGTCAATGGGCGATCCTTGCGAAATGATGGACACCGTTGCGCCTAGGCCGGGAAAGTGTGGCCCTTGCAAGAAAGCTGTTTGAATTGAGCGATCCTCAACCCATTACCAACGATACAATCCTCATAATTCTGCATTATGTTCTCGTCGAAATTCGAGGGACTGACAAACCGGAAAAGGCACGGATGCTCGCGGACGCCTTTCACAACGCGCCGAGCTTGATCGCAAATGGCCATGAACCGCAAAAAACGTGGGAAAGCATTCTTTCAACCGCGCGAAGGCTTGAAATAGAGCCTTACGTCCTTCGGCTATTGCGGCACGTTCAATCGCGTCAAATTTCAAACTGAGACATTACCCGAAATTTGACCATGTGGACAAAGGTCCGGCGTCGTTCCATAGTTCCCTGTCTTTATATTTTCCGAACAGCCGGCTCGACATGGCTGTCGAACAGAGGGGCATACAATGGACAACAAAAAGAGCAGAATCCAATCGAAACGCGACGGGCTTTCGCGCCGCAACGTGCTGGAGCTGGGCGCGCTCGGCCTGGCGGCAGCGATGCTGCCGGGCAGCGCCTTTGCCAAGACCAAGAAGCTGAAAGTGGCGGCGATCTTCGCCACGCCGATCGAGGAGCCGTGGGACAACCAGATCCACGTTGCCCTGCAGAAGGCCGAGAAGGAACTCGGCATCGAATACAAATGGTCGGAGAAGGTGCAGACCGCCGATTTCAGCCGTGTCATGCGCGAATATGCGCAGGGCGGCTATGAGCTGGTGCTGGGCGATGCCTTCGCCGCCGAGCGCGAATCGCGCAGGACCGCCAAGCAGTTCCCGAAGACCGCCTTCCTGTTCGGCTCCGGCGCCGGGCCGGCCGAGCCGAATTTCGGCGTTTTCGACAACTGGATCCACGAGCCGGCCTATCTGTCCGGGATGATCGCCGGAAAGATGTCGAAATCGGGCACGATCGGCGCCGTCGCGGCGATGGGCATTCCGGAAGTGAACCGGCTGGTCAACGCCTTCTTTGCCGGCGCCAGGGAGGTCAATCCCGACATCAAGAAGAAGGTCGCCTTCATCGGCTCGTTCTTCGATCCGCCGAAGGCAAAGGAAGCTGCGGTCGCCCAGATCGATGCCGGCGTCGACGTGATTTACGCGGAGCGCTTCGGCGTCATCGAAGCGGCGGCGGAGAAGAAGATCCTCGCCATCTCCAACATGTCGGACCAGTCGAGCCTCGGCCCCGACACCGTGATCACCGGGCCGGTCTGGGACATGTATCCGACCGTCGAGCAGGCGATCAAGCTGGTCAAGGCCGGCGTCTTCACCGCGCAGGATTACGGCGATTTCTCGCGCATGGCCAAGGGCGGCTCCTACCTCGCGCCCTACCACAAGTTCGACAAGACGCTGCCGGCCGAGGTCAAGGAACTGGTCGAGAAGAAGAAGGCAGAGATCCTCGACGGCAATTTCCGCGTCGATGTCGATGAGAATACGCCGGTCTCGGATTAGAGCTCTGTCTTTTGGGGTTGGTGCTTGTCGCACCCCCCTCTGGCCTGCCGGCCATCTCCCCCTCAAGGGGGGAGATTAGCAGCTTCGCCGACAGCGCCCTCCTCTTCAGCGTTGACGATTTGCGAAAGCAGAAGTGACATCCGATCTCCCCCTTGAGGGGGAGATGGCCGGCAGGCCAGAGGGGGGTGCGACGAGCGCCACCCGCAGGTCCAAGCTGAATCGTAAGCCAATTCCGATCGGGAGCACCCTTGTCAACGCCTGCCCCTCTCATCGAAATGCGCGGCATCTCCAAGAGCTTTGGCGCCGTCAAGGCGAACGAGGCCGTCGATCTCAGCGTCGCGCCGGGTGAAATCCTCGGGCTGCTCGGCGAAAACGGCGCCGGCAAGACGACGCTGATGAACGTGCTGTTCGGCGCCTATGCGCCCGATGCCGGCGAGATCCTGGTGCAGGGCCGGTCGGTGGCGATCAACAGTTCGGCCGATGCGCTGGCCGCCGGCATCGGCATGGTGCACCAGCATTTTCATCTCGCACCGCGGCTTTCGGTGCTGGAGAACCTCTTGATCGGCATTCCCGGCAGATCGGGCCGGATCGACCGCGCCGGCGGGCTGGCGCGGCTCGCCGAGATCGGCCGCCAGCACGGGCTGACGCTCGACCCGGACCTCCCCGTCTCGGCGCTGTCGGTCGGCGAGCAACAGCGGCTCGAAATCGTCAAGGCGCTGTTTCGCGGCGCCCGGCTGCTGATCCTCGACGAGCCGACGGCGGTGTTGGCACCAACCGAGGTCGACGGGCTGTTTTCGGCGCTGCGCTCGATGGCGGCACAAGGGCTCGGCATCATCTTCATCTCGCATAAGCTCAACGAGGTGCGAGCGCTGACGCATCGCTGCGTCGTGCTCCGGCATGGGCGCGTTGCCGGCCGCGTCGATGCGCCGGCCAGCACCACGTCCTCGGAGATGGCGCGGCTGATGTGCGGCCACGAGATCGTGCCTCCGGCCAGAGGACCGTCGATGCCCGGTGCGGCCGTGCTGACCCTCGACGGTATCTCGACATCGCATCATTCCGGCGTGGTGCTGCGCGATGTTTCGCTGTCGGTTCGCGGCGGCGAGATCCTTGGCATCGCCGGCGTCTCCGGCAATGGCCAGCGCGCGCTTGCCGAGGTCATCTCCGGCGTGCGTGCGCCCGATGCCGGGAAGATGACCATAGCCGGCAAAACGGTTTCGCGGTTCTCGCCGAGCACAGTGCAGGCGCTCGGCCTCGGCCGCATCCCGGAAGACCGTATGACGACAGGGCTGGTCACCAATCTGCCGCTCGCCGATTCGATGGTGCTGCCGCGCATCGGCACGGCGGCGTTCAGCCGCAACGGCCTGCTCAAGCCGGATGCGATCCGCGCCTTCGCCGAGGCACAGATCAAAGCCTACGATATACGTTGCCCCGGGCCGATGACGCGCGCCGGGGCGCTTTCCGGCGGCAATCTGCAGAAGGCGCTTTTGGCGCGCGAACTCGCCTTCGATCCGAAGGTGCTGATCGTTTCGCAGCCGACTCGCGGCCTCGACATCGGCGCCGCGCGCTTCATCCACGAAAAATTCCTCGACATGCGCGCCAAGGGCTGCGGCATCGTCGTCATCGGCGAGGATCTGGAAGAGTTGCTGATGCTCTCGGATCGTATCGCGGTGATGTATGAGGGCCGCATCGTCGGCACGCTGAACAGCGCCGACGCCAGCATCGCCAGACTCGGGTTGATGATGACCGGAGCGGAGGGCCATGCCTGATGTTCCGTCTCGAGGTCCGCACCTCAACGCCCGCCTGGTTCAATCTGGCGCTGCCGCTGCTCGCCATCGGCGCGACGCTGATCCTGTGCAGCGGCCTCATTGCACTGGCTGGCGCCGGGGTGATCGAGGCTTATGGCGTTATGTTTTCGGCGTCGCTGGGCGACAGCTACGCCGTCACCGAAACGCTGGTGCGTGCCACCCCGATGATCTTCACGGGACTTGCCGTGGCAGTCGCCTTCCGCGCCAAATTCTGGAATATCGGCGCCGAAGGGCAATTGCTGGCTGGTGCGGTGGCGAGCTGTGCCGTCGGTGCAATCCCGATGCCGGGGCCGCTCGCCATGCTGCTGATGGCGCTGGCGGGTGCCGCCGCCGGCGCGGCCGTCGCCCTGATCCCCGCCACGCTGCGGGTAAAATTCAGGGTCGATGACGTGGTCAGCTCGCTGCTGCTCAACTCGGTCATTTTCTACGCACTGATGGCGCTGATCGAGGGGCCATGGAAGGACAGTTTCAGCGGCTACCCGATCTCGCCGCCGATCGAGGATACGGCCAATTTTCCGGTGCTGCTCGAAGGCACGCGGCTGCATCTCGGGGTCGTCGCGGCGCTGGTCGCCGCACCGGTCATCTGGTTCGTGGTCGCGCGCACCACGCTCGGCTTCCGCATCAGGGTCACCGGCGAAAACCCCGAGGCGGCGCGCTATGGCGGCATCAATGTTGGGCGGGTGCTGATTTCGACGGCGCTGCTGTCTGGCGCATTGGCCGGCCTTGCGGGCGTCGGCGAGGTCGGCGGCGTGCATTTCCAGGTGATGAGCGACATCTCGCCGGGCTATGGCTATTCCGGCATCGTCGTCGCCATGTTGGCGAGGCTCAATCCGCTCGGCGTCGTGCCGGCGGCGATCTTCCTTGCCGCGGTGATGACCGGCGCCGAGGCGATGTCGCGGGCGACCGGCGTTCCGGCCTTCCTCAGCGATGTCATCCAGGGAACGGCGCTGCTCGCCATGCTGGTGGCGCTGCTGTTCACCGCCTATCGCATCCGTCGCGTCGGAGCCACCAAATGAGCGTGGTGCTGGAACAGATCTTCCAGGTCGGCTTCCTGGCCGCCATCATCCGCATCGCCACGCCGCTGGCCTTCGCGACGCTGGGCGAGATGTTCTCCGAGCGCGCCGGGGTGCTCAATCTCGGCATCGAAGGCATCATGCTGTTGTCGGCGATGACCGGCTTCACCGCGGCGAGCCTCAGCGGCAGCCTTTGGCTCGGCGTGCTCGCCGCCGTGCTGACCGGGGCGCTGATGGGCGCCGTGCACGCGCTGTTCACGGTAGCGCTCGGTCTCAGCCAGCATGTCTGCGGCATCGGCGTGACGCTGTTCTCGTCGGGCCTTGCCTATTTCCTCTACCGGCTGATCTTTGGCCAGCAATCGGTGCCACCGAACATCAAGGGGTTCGAGACGCTGCCGATCCCGATACTGTCCGACATACCGGTGCTTGGGCCGGCGGTGTTCAACCAGTTTTCGCTGGTCTACATGGCGATGCTGTCTATTCCCCTGGCCGCCTTCGTGCTCTACCGCACGCCGTGGGGCCTGTCGGTTCGCATGGTCGGTGAAAACCCGCGCGCCGCCGATTCGGCCGGCGTCAGCGTCATCGCTACGCGCTTCCAGGCGGTGATCCTCGGCGGTGCCTTGATGGGGCTGGCCGGTGCCTTCCTGTCGATGGCGCAGTTCAACGCCTTCACCTTCGGCGTGGTTTCGGGGCGTGGCTGGGTGGCAATCGCGCTCGTCGTTTTCGGCCGCTGGGATCCGTGGCGATCGGCAGGCGCGGCACTGCTGTTTGCCTTCGTCGATGCCCTGCAGTTGCGCATGCAGGCGAGCGGGCTTGGCCATATCCCCTATGAGGCCTTCCTGATGCTGCCGTTCATCTTCACCATCGTCGCTATGGCGGTGATGTCGCGCAATGCGGTAGCCCCGTCGGCGCTGCTCAAGCCGTTCCGGCGCGAAGAGCGGTAGCGGCGCTTCGCCTTTCACATCGCGGTGAAGCCGTTATCGACGAACAGATGGGCGCCGTTGACGAAGCTGGCCTCGTCGCTGGCCAGGAACAGGGCTGCCTTCGCGACCTCTTCCGGCTCGCCGATCCGCCCTTGTTGCGCCGCCATTGCCGCGTCGGAGACATCGACGCCGAGTTTGTCGAGATCGGCGACCTCGCGCAGGCCATGCGGTGTCCTGATGAAGCCTGGACAGACCGCATTGCAGCGGATGTTGCGGTCGCGGAACTCGACGGCGATGGCACGCGCGAACATATGGCAGGCGCCCTTGGCGGTGTCGTAAAGCACCTCCATCGGCGTCGCCGCCACCGCCGAGATCGACGAGGTGCAGACGATGGAACCGCCGCCGGCGGCGATCATGCCGGGCAGCACGGCACGCGTCATCAGGAACATCGAACGCACATTGAGACGGCATGCAGCCAGTCCCATTCCTGCAGCGTGGTCTCCAGGAAGGGTTTGATGACGAGGGTGCCGGCGTGGTTGAACAGAACCGTGAACGGGCCGAATTTTTCCGTCGCGCCCTTCACCGCCGCTTCGACCTGCGCCTCATCCGATACGTCGGCGACCCAGTGCTCGGCGACATGGCCGCGTTGCCTGATTGCCGCTGCGGTGGCCGCCGCCGCTTCGCCGTTGCGGTCGACGATCGCCACCTTGGCGCCCTCGGCCGCGAAAAGCTCCGAGGCCGCACCGCCCATTCCCGTCGCGCCGCCCGAAATGATGGCGACCTTGCCGGCCAGTCTTGTGCCCATGGTTTGCTCCCTGCTGCCTTGCCGTGACGTCGCGGCTTTCCGCTGAAGCGATGCTATCCCTCATCCATTGGATGGCCAAGGAGCCACAGACACATGGACCTGACGTTTCTTGCCGTCACCCCGGCATGCCGCGAAAGGCAGCGCTAAGCAGTAAAAGCACTAATTTGTCCGCCGTTTGGAGAAAATTGTTCTAAGGATCGCGCGAAAATAGCACTCGACAAAGTCTACTGATTTTATAGATTAAGCGCCGAGACGGAGGTCGATATGTCCTATAGCCAGAACGCTCAGACTGCCCGCAAAGGCCAAAGGCTGGGTTCCGACCAGGTGTGGCGGCCGGCCTATGCCGGCGCTTTCGCCTATCTCGTCTTTGCCCTTGCGTTTGTATTCACCGGGGCAGTGGTACTGGGGCTTATCCCCTGATTGTCAAGGCTCTGATCATCGAGGCTTCCTCGGGATAGCGGCCTGCCGTTTGCAGAAATTCCGGAGTTGATGAACCGAATGCCGGTGCGCTTTTGCGCGCCCTGATTCCAACGTGATGGAGGAGATGGCAATGCCAATCGAGTTCACGCATGTTCCCGGTAAGATCCACGCTGCCGACGCCAGCTTTTTCTACGACTATGTCGAGACCGCGACGAAGCTGTCACTGATCGAGGATGCCGGATTCCGGAAGATCGTAATCGACGACCAGGCCGGGCTGCTGACCAATATGGACCTTGCCGCCCAGACGCTGGACCGGACCTCGTCCCTGGAGGTCGTGCTCACGCATTGGGCAGGCGTGATCGAACCAACCGTGGCGGCGCGGCAGCTCGCTGCCCTCGACGCGAGAAGCGGTGGCCGGCTGTCGCTCAGGATGCTCAGCGAGCCGCTGAGCGACGACGATGCCGAGGCACGTCCGGCCGGCCATACGGTGGTCTGGCAACGCATCGATGAATATCTGGTGCTGCTGAAGCGGTTGTGGTCGAACGACAGGCCGTTCGACCATGAAGGCACCTTTTACAGCATCAAAGGCGGCTATGTGCCGCGCAAGGGGCCGCATGGTGCCGATGTGACCATCCGCATGGGCGGGCAGTCGGGCACTGCGCTCAGGGTCGCGGGCAGGCATGCGGACGTGTTCGAGCTGGCGCCTGGCTCGCTTGCAGAAATCCGCCAGTCAATGGAGCGCGTACGCGGCGCTGCTGCCGAACACGGCCGGGCCGGCAAGCTGCGTTTCGCGCTTCCGGTCCAAATCCGTACGGAAGACAAACCGGCCGCTTCCTGCCAGAAGGCGCTCGAACTTGCCGGGCCGCCGGCGCAGGTCGCGCTGTCGCTGCTTTCTTACGCCGCTTTGGGGATCAAGGAGTTCATGATCGTCGGCGTCGACAGGCCACGCGAGATTGCGACCGCCGGCCGCGAGGCGATCGCACTGCTGCGGAATTCGCTGGCACGGCGCGAGGCCGATGTCCCTCAGCCGGGGGCGTTTGCGTCACGCGCGACACAAGGAGCGCGCGCCGGCTGCTGAAGAGCCTCCGTCGTCCCGCGCCTTGGTGACGGGTCTACCACCATTCCGGGAAAGCCGCGTGAGCCGCCCTGGCCAGCGTCGGTATTTCCTGATCGGGAACGGAGCTGTAGGGCCAGAGCAGTCGTGGGCCGAGCGGCGCCCAGCCGCCGGCCGCCGCCATCGCCTTGTCGAGTGCTGCATCACCGACATTGTAACGGGTGCGAAACGGTAGGACATGTGCGGCGAGGAAGGCCTGTATGCGGGCCTCGACCTCGGCAGCGGCGGCCATGTCGGTGCGGATCATCTGCCACCACTGCACCGCGCCCTTCGGGTTGAGGCAGGCAACGTTGGAATAGCTGCCATGGGCCCCTCCAGCATAGCCTGTTGCCAGCGTGTGGCCGGGGACGAAGACGGAAAATCCGTCCAGTTTGCGGCGCATGTCGGCATACCAGCCGGCGTCACCGCCCGGCAGCTTGGCGCCGACCAGCGATGGCACGGCCACACGCAGACTGGCGATGCCGTCGAGCGTCAGGTGGCGCTTGGCGTGCGGCGGATTGTAGAGCACCAGCGGCGTTTCAGGCGCGGCGTCGCACAGGCCGCCGGCAAAGCGCATGACCTCGTCGTCGCTGGGCGGCCACCAGTCGGGCAGCGTGAACTGCACCGCCGCCGGGCGAAGTCCGGCGACCCGCGTCAGTCGCTCCAGCGCGACGCGCGGATTGGACTGGCTGATGCCGATCTGGAAAGGAAGGCGCGCGCGGCCGGCTATGGTTGCGACCAACTCACAAAGCCGGTCGAATTCGGGCTCGGTCTGGCAATGGAATTCGCAGGCCGTGCCATTGGAATAGACGCCGTCGACGCCTGAGGCGCAGAGCCGGGCGATCGTCTCTTCCGTCGCCTGCCAGTCGATCGCTCCGCGATCGTCGATGGCCAGCATCACCGCGCCCCAGATGCCGCGCGGTGCGTGTGCGGGCAAGCGGGCCAGATGGTCGTCGAGGTCAGCGTCCACCGGCGATCTCGTGTTCGCGGCGGGTTTCGTTCGACGCGAAGGCAGCCTCGATAATGGCGATGATCTTGCGCGCATAGATGCCGTCGACCGGCACCGGCGTGTCATCGGCAATGGCATCGCGCATTGCGCTCCATTCGCGCACCAGCGCGTTATGCATCCAGTTCGGCTCAAAGGAACCGGGCAGCTCGGTCCAGACCGTCTCGCGGCCAAGCATGGTGCCGCGATCCATGTCGATGCGCAGCGTTCCCCGCTCGCAGACCAGATCCATGGCATAGGTGGTGGCGCCGGTGCGATAGCCGACGCTCTGCACCTGGCCGATGCCGCCGCCGGCGAAGCGCAATCCGAGCAGAGCGCTGTCGTCTGCTTCCTGGTCATGGAACTTGGCGCCGAGCATGCCGCTCACCGACACGACATCGTCATCCATCAGCCAGACCAGACGATCGACCGCGTGGATGCCGGCCGTCAACAGCATGCCGCCGCCGGTCGCCTTACGCAGATGCCAGTCGCGGCGATTGTGCTCCATCCACAGCTTGATGATCCAGCTCGATCCGGCGAGCGGCCGGCCGAGCTCGCCTTCCTCCAGAATTTGCCTGGCCGCCATGCAGGGCAGGGCGAAATGCATGAGGTGGGCGACCATCAGCTTGACGCCACCCTTGGCCACGGCGGCGTTGATCGCATCGCAGGCAGCCACCGTCGGCGCCATCGGTTTTTCGAGCAGGATATGCTTGCCGGCCTTTGCCGCGCCGATGGCCATTTCGGCATGGAGATGGTGCGGGCTGGCAATGAGGACCGCATCGACCTCCTTGTCGTCCAGCAGCCTTCGCCAGTCCGCGTAGCCGCGGCCGCCATGTTCAGCGGTGAATTGCTGCAGTGCGTCGGCATTTCCTCGAGAGGCGGCGACGAGGCGAATGCCGCCAACCTCACGGATTGCCCGCGCATGGGCTGCGCCGAAATCGCCGGCGCCGATAATTCCTATTCCAATCATGGTCCTGCCTTTTGATAAGCGGCGTCGATCAGCGACATCGCCGCAACATAATCTTCGATGGACACCGGCGGAGGCGCCTTTCTGGCCAGCCGGTCAAGCGTATCGCGCATGAACAGACGATAGCGCGTTGCCGGCAGTTCGACCGGCAAGTCGACGATTGCCGCGTCGTCGAGCGTTGCGCAGATAACATGGTCGCCATGATCGATGAGGGTGGCATTGGCACTGACGATGCGCCACTCGAAGTCACCGCCGGGGCGCATCGAAGCAAAGGTGTAACCGGCCTCGACGATGAACAGCGCGCCGGCCTCGTCTCCCAGCACCAGAAGTGCGTGATCCTCGACCGGGCCGGGATGGATGCGGTTCGCGATCGAAACGCTTTTCAGGCCGAGCTTGCCGGTTGCGAGGCTGAGTGCCGCGTCGACGCCGTGTATGCCGAGATTCCTCAACGCACCCCCGCCACCAACCGCCGGGTCGAGCATCCAGGCGACACCGTCGGCGATGTAGCGTTGCGGCGGGCCGTTGACCAGCCGGAACTGGCAATGCGCCACGGGGCCGGCGCGATCTTGCCGGCGCAGCCGTTCAAGGCCGGCAACGGCCGGCCCGAAACGGTTGGGCAGGGGAACAGCGACAAAAGCCTGGTGCTGCCTGGCAAGGTCGCGCAGCGCCATCAGTTCCCTCGTATGGCTGGCCGCCGGCTTCTCCAGGATCAGCGGTATCCTTGCCGCGATGATCGCACGTGCCCGCGCCGGCACCATCGAAGGGTGCCCCATCAACAGGATCACATCCGGCGGGCTGGAGAGTATCTCCTTGAAATCTTCGATAAACGGCAGGTCGTGGTGCGCGGCGAACGCTTGCGCTTGGCCAGGATCCTCGTCCCAGATACCGGCGATCTCCGTGCCGTAAAAGCGTGCGGCGTCGAGGTGTATTTCGGCGTGCCAGTGGCTCGAGCCAGCGAGGGTAATCTTCATTCGGAGGCAGCAGGTTTGTTATGGGCTTGCAGGATATCCTACAAGTGGCTATACGACAAGCGGCGGGCAAGCTTCAGCGGATGATGAAAGCAGTGGGATGGCGGAACTGAAGTCGATCGAACCGTTGAGCAGACCGCCGCTGCTTCACGTCACCGTGCAGGAAAGCCTCAGGGCCTATATCGAAAGCAACCAGCTCAAGGCAGGCGATCCCCTGCCGCCGGAGACGTTCCTGGCGCAGCGGCTCGGCGTCGGCCGCAACTCCGTGCGGGAAGCCATCAAGGCGCTGGAATCGATCGGCATCCTGGAGACGCGACGCGGCATCGGCGTGTTCGTCAAGGAGTTCTCGTTCAAGCCGCTGCTGGATAACTTGGCCTACGGTTTGCAGGATTCGCTGCGCGATGTCGAAGAGCTGCGCGAAATCCGTCGCGTGCTGGAAACCGGCCTCATCGACAAGACGATCGAGATGATCAGTGCCGAGGACATCGAGGCGCTGCGCCAGTTGACCGAGCGCATGCGGCAACGTGCCGAGCGCCATGAGAGCTTCGCCGAAGAGGACCAGCAATTCCATCAGCTGCTGTTCCGCTGCCAGAACAATCACATGCTGAGCGCGCTGATCGACATCTTCTGGACGGCGTTCAACAAGGCCTCGAATTTCACCAATCTCGATAATCCGACGCCGCTGGCGACATGGCGCGACCATCATGAGATCGTCGAGGCTGTCGCCGCCAAGGACGTCGACCAGGCGCGTCGGCGGCTCGACGACCATTACCGGGGGATCCAGCAGGTTATCGCAAAAAACCGAACAAGCTGAAGAACAACCTGACTATGCCAAGGGAGGAAACCATGCGTATCAGGACCATCGCATTCTCAGTCGCCGGGCTGCTGCTCGCCAGCATTGCCCCATTGACCAGTGTCCAGGCACAAAGCGCCAAGACCATTGCGGGCGGCTTCGACGTCGGCCCCGGCGGTTTTCCCAAGAACTTCAACCCGCTGGTGGCGACCGGCGGCTACACCTGGCTCAGCACCTATTTTGAACCGCTGGTCATCTACAATGCCGGGCTGGCCGATATCGAAGGCGACCTCGCCAAGGACTACAAGATCAGCGACGACCAGCTGAGCTATACGTTCAACCTGGTCAACGAGACCTGGCATGACGGCAAACCGTTCACCTCGAAGGACGTCAAGTTCACCCTCGAGCTTGCCAAGAACAAGGCCTCCGGCAGCCTGTTTGCCGCCCGCCTCGCCAACATCGCCTCGGTCGATGCCCCGGATGACCACACCGCAGTGGTGCAGCTATCGAAACCGAACGGCTCGTTTCTATCCATCCTCTCGCAGCTGATGATCCTGCCGGAGCATGCCCTGGCCGCTCTGCCGCCGGAATCGCTGGCGACAAGCACCTGGTGGTCGACCACTCCGGTCGGCACCGGCCCGTTCAAGTTCAAGCGCTACGTGACCGACCAATATGTCGAACTGGCAGCCGATGACGATTATCGCGGCGGCAAGCCGAAGGTAGACGTGCTCATCAACCGCTATTTCGAGTCGCCGGCGGCGGCCGTTGCCGCGCTCCGTGCCGGCGAAATCCAGTTCACCTATGTCGAGCCCGACGATGCGGCATCGTTCAAGAGCGACAGCAATTTCAAGGTGATCGAAGGTGCCTCGTACGTGGTCAACTATATCGGCCTGAACCAGAAGGTCGACCTGTTTAGGGATATCCGTGTCCGCCAGGCGATCATGTACGCGATCGATCGCAACGCCATCATCGACAGCCTCTACGGCGGTGCCGCCGAGCCAGCCAATTGCGGCTATGTCGCGCCGCATCTCGTTCCCGCAGGCCTCGAACCCTATGCCTACGATCCGGCAAAGGCCAAGGCGCTGCTGAGCGAGGCCGGCTGGGACAAGATCAACGGCGACAAGCCGATCACCTTGCTGACCTATTACGGCTCGCCGCAAGCGGCCAATGTGATGGCCGCTGTCCAGTCGATGCTGGCCGAGGTCGGCATCAATGTGGTGCCGCGGGTCGTCGATACGCCGACCTACAACGGCATCGTCTACAAGCAAGGCACGCCGGACTGGAACGCCTTTCCGATGGTCTATGCCGGCCTGCAGAACGGCCCCAACCCGGCCGGCCTCAATCCCGGCCTCAACAAGTCGCAGATCCCGCCGGCAGGCTTCAACACCATGCGCATCGAGTTCGACGATCTGAGCACCGCATTGGACGCCGCGCTAGGCCAAACCGATCCGGCCAAGCTCGATCAATCCTGGCAGGGGGTCTGCAAGGTCATGAACAAGGAGCTACCCTGGGCGACGTTGTGGGTGGCCAACCGCTATGGCGTAGCCTCCAACAAGCTGCATGACTTCGTCTGGACGCCGGCGCCGGGCGGCGGCCCCTACGCAGCTCACCCCGAGCGCTGGGACATCCAGTAAGAAACCCGCAACCAAGCGAGCAGGCGGGACCACTTTGGCGCCGCCTGCCACCGCCACGGAAAGCCCATGTTGAGCTTCATCGCCCGCCGCAGCGCCACAGGATTGCTGATGCTGGTCGCGCTCAGCGTCCTCATCTTCATCCTGTTGCGGCTGGCGCCGGGCGATCCGATCGACGCCTATATCAACCCATCGGTCCCCATGTCGGCTTCCGACCTCGATGGCCTGCGCGAACGGCTCGGGCTCGATCGGCCGCTTCCCGTGCAATATCTCGCCTGGCTGCGCGCGGCGCTGAGCGGTGACTTCGGCTATTCGATCCAGCGCAGCGGCGTTGCCGTGCTGCCACTGGTCATGGAACGCATCGGCCCGACGGCGCTGCTGATGGGTACGGGCCTGGCGATCGCCATCGTGCTCGGCATTTCCGCCGGCATTTTCAGCGCGGTGCGCCGTAACGAACCATCCGACATCGCGCTGTCGGTGCTGTCGTTTATCGGTATCTCCAGCCCGGCTTTTCTGACAGCGCTGCTCGGTCTCTATTTCTTCTCGGTGCTGCTGCGCTGGGCGCCGTCCGGCGGCATGCAGACTGCGGGTGCGCCGTTCTCGGCGACGGATGTGCTTGCGCACCTCGTCCTGCCCGCCTGCCTGCTGTCCGTCGGCCATGCCGCGCTGATCATGCGTTACATGCGCGCCTCGCTGCTGGAAGTGCTCAACCAGGATTACGTGCGGACGGCGCGTGCCAAGGGCGTGCGCGAGTTCTGGGTGATCATCAAGCACGCGACCCGCAATGCGCTCTTGCCGGTCATTACCTTGATCGGCTCGACCGTCGGCATCGCCATCGGCGGCGCCATCTTCCTGGAAAGCGTGTTCAACTGGCCGGGCATGGGACTGCTTCTGGTCAACGCCGTCGGCACCCGCGATTACCCGGTGATCATGGGCGCTACCCTGGTGATCGGCGTTTGCGTCATCCTGGTCAACCTCTTGACCGACGTCGTCTATGCCGTCGTCGACCCGCGCATTCAGGTGGCATGATGGCAATCACGGCGCCAGATCCTACAGTTGACCCGACAGCCGTGCCGCAAACCAAAGGCCCGCTTCGCCGCGCGCTCGACCGCTTTTTTGAAAACCGTGCGGCGCGTGCCGGGTTTTTGATCGTCATCCCGATCCTGCTGGCGATTTCGACGTATCCTTTGTGGTGGCCGTTCGGTCCTAACACCATCGACCTCAGGGCGATGAACAAGGCGCCGTCGGCCATTCATTGGCTGGGCAGCGACGGCGTCGGGCGCGACGTCATGGCCCGGTTGCTGCAAGGCGGGCGGATCTCATTGCTGGTTGCCGTCAGCTCGGTCGCCATCTCCACCGTCATCGGCTTCCTGGTCGGTGCCGTCGCCAGCTTTGGCGGGCGTCTTGTCGACGGCACGGTGATGCGCCTGGTCGACCTGGCGATGACGCTGCCGCCGGTGATCTTCCTGCTGGTGCTGGCTTCGATCGCCGGCACCGGCATCGCCCCGACCATCCTGGTGATCTCGCTGCTCTCCTGGCCGGTGCTGTCGCGCATGGTGCGTGCCCGGCTCCTCGAACTGCGCGAGCGCGACTTTGTCGTCGCCGCCCGCGGCATGGGGGCAGGGCTGCCGCATCTGCTGTTCCGGCACGGCCTGCCCAATTGCATCGATATCCTGGTCGTCTACGCCACCTTGCAGATCGCCAACGCCATCCTGCTCGAGGCCGGCCTGTCCTTCCTCGGCCTCGGCATCGCACCGCCCGAAGCCAGCTGGGGCAACATGCTCAATCTCGCCCGCTCCACCGTCGTGCTTGAAAATTACCCCTGGCAATGGATGTTCCCGGGCGCCGCACTGGTGCTCACCGTGCTCGCCATCAATTTCATCGGCGACGGCTTGCGCGACGCATTCGACCCTCGCTCCGATCTCAACTGACCTCAAAGGTTCATCAAAATGCCCCTGTTTACCGGCGTCGTGCCACCTGTCGTCACCCCGCTCAATGCCGATTTCAGCATCGACTTCCCGTCGTTCACCCGCACTATCGAGAACCTGCTCGACGGTGGTGTTCACGGGCTGTTTGTGCTCGGCTCGACCAGCGAGGTGGTCTTCCACGACGAGGCGGGCCGCAGGGCCATCCTCGAGCACGCGGTCAAGGTCAATGACGGCCGGGTTCCGATCTTCGCTGGGGTAATCGACCCGACTACCGACCGCGTCATCAACCACGCCCGGATCGCCAGATCGGCCGGCGCCGACGCCATCGTCGTCACCGCGCCGTTTTATACCCGCACCAGCCAGCCGGAGATCGGCGACCACTTTCGCTATATCAAGGATGCGATCGACATTCCGGTCATCGCCTACGATATCCCGGTCTGCGTTCACATCAAGCTGGAGCGCAAGACCACGGTCGGCCTCGCCAGGGAAGGCGCCATTGCGGGCATCAAGGATTCCAGCGGCGATGACGGCAATCTGCGTTACGTGCTCAAGGACATGGCCGACGACCCCGGCTTCTTCGGCATGACCGGCTCCGAGGTCCTGGTCGACAGCGTGCTGGCCATGGGTGCGCACGGCGTCGTGCCGGGGCTCGCCAATGTCGATCCGCACGGCTATGTCAGGCTGTGGAAGCTGATGCGGGCGGGACAGCATGCCGAAGCCCGCCTGGAGCAGGAGCGGTTGTTGAAACTGTTCGAGATCGTCTGGATCTCGCTCGGCAGGACCAGCGCCGGCTCGGCCGGCGTCGGCGCCTTCAAGGCGGCGATGAAGAGCCTCGGCATCATTGCCTCCAACACCATGGCGCGGCCGCAACGCAGCCTCAACGATGAGGAAACCGCAAAGATCGACGCGATCCTTCGCGATGTGGGGCTGCTCCGCTGAGCGTCGCGCCGATCCTTTCGATTTCCGGCCTGCGCGCGGTGTTCCGCATTGCGGGGCGCGACATCGCGGCAGTAAGGGACGTCGACCTGGCGATCGGCTCCGGCGAGACGGTGGCGCTCGTCGGCGAATCCGGATCCGGCAAGTCCGTCACCAGCCTGTCGATCATCGGCCTGTTGCCGAAAAGGGTCGGACATATAGCCGAGGGGTCGATCGCGCTGCGGCGCAAGAACGGCACGGTCACCGAGCTGACCAGCCTCGATGCCGAGTCGCTGCGCAAGATACGCGGCAACGAGATCGGCATGGTGTTCCAGGAGCCGATGACCAGCCTAAACCCGGTCTACACGATCGGCGAGCAGATCGCCGAACCAATCCGCATCCATCTCGGCAAATCGCACCGCGAGGCAGAAGCAGACGCGGTGCGGCTGCTGGAACAGGTCGGCATTCCCGATCCGAAGCGGCGGGCGCGGCAATATCCACACGAACTTTCGGGCGGGATGCGCCAGCGTGCTACCATAGCCATGGCCCTGTCCTGCGATCCAGGGTTGCTGATCGCCGACGAGCCGACGACCGCGCTGGACGTCACCATACAGGCCCAGATCCTCGATCTTTTGGCCGAACTGCAGGCGCAGCGCGGCATGGGCATCCTGTTCGTCACCCACAATCTCGGAGTCGTCGCCGAAATCGCCGACCGGGTGGCGGTGATGTATGCCGGGCGTATCGTCGAAACAGGTCCGGTGAGCGAAGTGTTCACCCGTCCGCGTCATCCCTATACCGCAGGGTTGATGCGCTCGGTGCCGCGGCTCGGCCAGGCCACGGCGCTGAAGGCGGCGGGGACGCCGCTCCCCACCATTGCCGGAAATGTTCCGTCGCTCGCCTTGCTGCCCAAGGGCTGTTCCTTCGCGCCGCGTTGCCCGATGGCTATCGCTGCCTGCCGCGCCGCGGTCCCGCCATTGTTTGGGGCGACGCCGACCCAGCAAAGCCGCTGCCTGCGTTGGGAGGAGCTCTGATGGCCGACGCCCCTTTCCTCGCTGTCAAAAACCTGACCAAGCATTTTGCGCCGACAGCGTTCTCGCGCGGACCCGTCGTAAGGGCGTTGGAGGATATTTCCTTCGATATCAGGCGTGGCCAGGTGGTCGGCCTGGTCGGCGAATCCGGGTCCGGCAAGACGACGATCGGCCGCTCGGTGCTGCGTCTGATCGAGCCGACATCCGGCCAAATCAACTATGACGGCACCGACATCACCAGGCTGGGTGCCGCCCAGTTGCGCCGCCAGCGCCGCAAGATGCAGTATATTTTCCAGGATCCCTTCGCCAGCCTGTCGCCGCGCATGACGATAGGGCAGATCCTCACCGAAGGCCTGGACATTCAAGGCATCGGCAAGAAGTCCGAGCGGCGGGCGAAGGCCGAGAAGGCACTTGCCGCGGTCGAGTTGCCGGTCGACGCCTATGACCGCTACGCCCATGAATTTTCGGGCGGCCAGCGCCAGCGCATCGGCATCGCCCGGGCGCTGACGCTCGAGCCGGAATTCATCGTTGCCGACGAGCCGGTCTCGGCACTCGACGTCTCGATCCAGGCGCAAATCATCAATTTGTTGCGCGACCTGCAGCTCCGGCTCGGCCTGACTATGCTGTTCATTTCGCACGATCTGGCTGTCGTCGAGTACATCTGCGACACGGTCATCGTGCTCTATCTCGGGCGCATCATGGAGGTTGCGCCGGCGGCCGAGCTTTATGCCCGGCCGCAGCATCCCTACACGCGCGCGCTGCTGTCGGCCATTCCGTCGCTCGATCCGCTGGCCAGGCAAGACCGACAAGTGCTCAAGGGCGATATTCCAAGCCCGGCAAACCCGCCGTCGGGCTGCGTTTTCCGGACCCGTTGCCCGTTCGCGCTGGAGGCTTGCGCCGGGGCTGTACCGCCGCTGAGGGCGACAGCCGAGGGCCATCTGAAGGCCTGCATCCGCGACGACATCGCTTAGGTTATTTGCCCTGTGCCTACGGGAGAACTTGGGCGAGATGGACAAGGTCGTCGGCCACAAAGTCCCAGCTCTCAAGAGGCGAGAGATCGGTCGTCTGCGCCGGGCCATGCTCTTTTGGCCGAGCAACAAAGGCGGTTCCGATACCGCACCTTCGTGCCGCAGCCAGGTCGTCATTATGCGCGGCGACCAACACGGCCTCCGAAGGTCGCACCACCAGGATCTCCACTGCGCGGAGATAAGCCTGCGGCGCAGGCTTGTAGGTGCCGAACACATCCGAGCCAAGGACGGTGTCCCAAGGCAGGCCGGCGCGCTTGGCCATATCCAGCAACAGCCGGGTATTGGCCCCTGACAAGGGCACGATGATGAAGCGTTCCTTTAGCCTCGCAAGGCCTTTCAGCGAATCGGGCCACGGCTCCAGCCGGTGCCAGGCGAGGTTGAGTTCCTCAAGTTCGGCGGTCGGCAGCTCGGATGGGGCCAGCCCGAACTGGACGAGGGTGGCGTCCAGATTCTCCCTGTTGATCACGTCAAGTGAAACGAAAGGCCGGTGCCCCGTCCGCACCGCCTCGGTCGAGGCGTCATAGCGCGACGCCCACGCATCAGCGAATTCACCGGGATCGACCTGCTCTGCACCAACTCGCGCGAGGAAGGCGCCGGCCTCCCTTGCGATACCGCTGCGCCAGTCAACGACGGTTCCCAGAACATCGAAGAATAGGACTCGAGTGGCGGTCATATTGAGCTTTCCTCCGACCTCATTGAAACGTCGTCGATGCCAACCCATATGCAATTGGCGTCGGATGTTTCCTCCCATTCGTCCGGCGCGTTCCCCTCTGAAGGTTTTCGACCTTCACATCTGGCCGGGCTTTGCAGCCCGGCCTTTTTTCTACGGGGTTGGTGAGTCAGCCGAGATCATGGCGCAGGCGTGCCCAGCGTATCGATGCGTTTCGCCAGCGCCGCGGGATCGCCAAGCACGCGCAGCGTCTTCAGCCGTGCGGTGCCGCCGGCGGCGATCGAGGCGCCCGATGCCGGCACGCCAAGCGCCTTAGCCAGCAGCCTTTCCAGCGCTCGATTGGCGGCTCCGTTTTCCGGCACGGCGCGGACGCGGGCTTTTAGATAGCTTCGCCCATCCACCGATGTTTCGAAGCCCTCCAGCCTGTCCATCGCCGCTTTCGGCGTCAGCCGGACGAACAGGTCGATGCCGTCGGCGCGCGTGCGGAACGGCGCGCTCATGGGACGCCTGAACTCAGACGACCAGCGAAAGCACGGTGGTGAGCAGGAACTGCCGGATGAAGAACAGGATCAGCAGCAGGATGATCGGCGAGATGTCGATGCCGCCGAGGTCGGGCATGAAGCGGCGGATCGGCCGCAGCGCCGGCTCGGTCAGCCGATAGAGCATGTTGCTGATGGTGTCGACGAACTGGTTGCGGGAGTTGACGACGTTGAAGGCGTAGAGCCAGGAAAATATCGCCGAGGCGATGATGATCCACCAGTAAAGGTCAAGCGCCATGACAATGGTCTGAATGAGGGCGATCATGCCGGTCTCCGATTGTTGCCGACATGTAGCCACTGTAGGGGAAAGCGGCAAGAGCCGCCTTCTGCCGCATGGCGAAGCCGAACGAACGGCCGAACGGCATTTCGGCAGCAAGCAGCCTTGACAGGAAACCGCAGCGGCCGATAAAAGCCCCATCCGCTGGACGGGGCTGTAGCTCAGCTGGGAGAGCGCGTCGTTCGCAATGACGAGGTCAGGAGTTCGATCCTCCTCAGCTCCACCAGCGGGGTATCTTAACTCATTGATAAGACGCACTGTTTTTTGAGCGTCGCTATCGGTCCCCATTTCTATCCCCACTTGGCGCAGCTGCGCACCCAACCGAAACGGCTTCGAGGCCTGTGAAACAGTTTTGCGCTGTTTGGCGTCCTTGGAAATCTATTGCGCTAGTCGGCCTCCCTGCCGTCACATTGTGACCTCACCAAAACCTTGGCCTATAGGCGGGAAACAATGTTCGGACGCCGGCAAGAGCGTCATTCTCAAATTGCAGGCAGAGTTGGCGAGCTTGACACTTTGACATAAACCGCCTGCGAAACATCGTCGCTCGGCTGTGAGCCGTTTTCCGCCGTTATAAAACGGGCCGCCTCGTCTGTTTCGCGTCTGTTTTCAGGAGGGCGGCCGGGTCCCGTTTCCTTCCCGTTATTTCGGGGGGTCATCCATCGGCTGAACCCCTTGAGGGGCGAAAGCTTGCGCGCCCAGCAGAGCTGCGTCACTTTCAGTCGAAAGTCAGCGAGGAAGGAGACCCGATGGCCGCAACGATAGACCAGTGGAAGGCTTTCCGAGAAGAACTTAGCCAGAAGCTCGAAGAGGAGCGCCGGTTCATCGCCAATCTCTCCAGCAGTCCCAGCGCGTCATCACTCAAGACGGCTCTGTTCAGGCATGAGGAACGATCCGGTCCGCCATGAGTTAGTAAATCATGATGAACGCCATGGAACCCCACGGACGCGCGATGGCCGATGCCAGGGAGCGCATCAATCGGACCGAGCTCGCAATTGAACGCTCAGAAGAAATGCTGGCCCACAATATCGCGCTGTGCAGAAGGATACGCGCGCAACGGCGTCTGATCGAGGCGGCAGACCGCTTGGTGAAGAACGTTCACCAGCAATGAAGTAGCGAGCAACTGAGCCTAGACGGCTTGCTCTATCGCCACTTCCGTTTCGCAGGCTCAACGCTCCATTTTGTCGATACGCTCGCTAAGAGCCTTCACCGCTGCCGTATTTTCCCGAATTTCTTTGGCGATCTCTTTCGCGGCGTTTGCCATGACGATCCTTGAGCGGTTCGCCATCCAAAGCAGAAACGCTATAAGAATCAGGAAAGGGATGCCAACGAGAAGTGCTCGCATTACTGCAGCTTGGTGGCTCATTTTCGCTTTCTCCGAGTCGTAGGTTCAATCTTGACGATCGCCAGACCGGCGCGCCAGTATCCTGCTTATGAAAGAGAACGAGCACGTCCGCACCAAGTTTGTAAGCAACGGCGATGGCTCGGCTTACGACGCGCGGAACTGCCTTGCCCTCATTCGCATGATTATCGAGGAGAAGTGCCCGCCCGGTGTGCTGGCGAGCGAGGAAATGGTTCTAGGCTTGTATGGCCCTGAGCCGATCCATGAGGCAGAAGCCCTTGCCAAGGCCATCATTGAAACCGTCGAACGGCTATCTCGATAAATTCCGGCCGTTCCTCGCGAAATCCGGTAGCGAGATTTTTTCATATAAGCCCCCACAGCGAACACTCAAAAGGTTCAAAAGGTCAGCCGCCGCTGCTGTTACCCCGCTGTTTTCAGCGAGCCGTCAGCCACTGTTTCCTAACTGTATTATCAGTTAGCAGGTACACCCATTTGCCTCAGACATAAGGGAGCCATCGTTGCTACAGCCGCAGGGTACCCAACGCATAACCGGCGACCGTAGCTGATCCGTCACTGTTTTCAGTGGGGATTAAACTGACCTAAGCGTATAGAACGCAAAGGAATTTCCGAACTGACTTGTCCCTGTTTCCCGTCTGTTTTCAGACGCTCTTTTTACGGGGTCGCAAACTTGCGAAATTACCCGCCACGCAGGGTAATGCCCGCCGACCCTGTTCGGCAGCGAAAATTTCACATAGGCCCCAGATCGAACACTCAAAAGGTTCAAAAGGGTCTGCCCCGAAGCCTTTCCCCGTCTGTTTTCAGATTGCAGCGCTTAACCGGAAATCCATTAATCAAATTGGCTAGTTCCGCTAATTTGAGAGCCGGGCGAGCCATCTTTTCAGCCATACGGCCAAAGTCGCCGATCTGTTTAGCCAAGGCCTCTGCCTCGGCCTTGCGCGCCCGCGTCACCTTCTCAACCTCGCCAGCGCCGCTCTAGGCCTAGTGTCCTAAGTCTGGTGGGCGTGGCCTAAATTTGGAAATCACGGGCGAGGGGAGTATAATTATCGTGGGTGGATGGCCAAAAGGGAGGAATGGGCATGCACGCAGTCGTAAGAACCTATTCCGGCAAGGGAGCGAAAGAGCTTTTCGACGTGCTGGAGAAGCGCAAGACGGACGTTGAGAGCCTCATACGGTCGGTGAAGGGATTTGTGAGTTACTCGCTCATCCACACGGCAGATGGCGGCATTTCCGTCACGGTCTGCAGTAACAAGGCCGGCACGGATGAAAGCCTCCAGAAAGCGAGAGACTGGATCAAGGAGAACGCGTCCAACACTGGCGTCGGCGCACCCACAGTCTCTGAGGGCTCGATCGTTCTTCAATTGAAGTAGCGCTACTAGCCGCGCGGCCTGCGAGGCCGCCTCAGTTGGCGGCCTCGCAGGGATAGCGCGGAAATTGCAAAGGACCCCTGATCTTTATGTGTTGGTGGATCAGCCCGCTGGGACTCCGCGGTTCACTTATGCGCGCATCGAGAAAGATGGCACGGTGACAGCAATTGCCATCTTGGCGGTTGTTGAGCCTATCGAGGGGCTTCCATGTTTCCAGCTCGGATATGGTGTTCCCGAACAGTACCGAAACCAAGGGCGCGCTAAAGCGGTGGTCGAGGCAGCCCTGGCAGAGCTCCAGCATGGCATCGCGAATGCAAACGTCCACACATTCTATGTGGAGGCTGTCGTCGGTGCTCACAATCCAGTTTCGCAAGCGGTCGCAACCGCAACGATTTCAGATCAGCCGGAAGCCGGCAGCGATAAATTCGCAGAAGTGCCAGTGTTACAATATGTGCGCAAATTCGAACCCGGTGGCGGCTCAGCGGCAAGCCCACCACCGTGAGGCAGCGGGCTTTGGCATTCTTCAGTCTCATGCCCCCGTTTTCATAGCCCTGCTATCGGCCAGCACCCTGCTAAGACAGGCGTCGGCCGCTTCGTTCAGGCGTTCGGCTAGGTCCCGACCGATCATCGCCAGCGCGCATATTTGGTCCGGCAATGCGACCCTCTTCCCGTCGCGCTCGAACTCCTGTTCCATGGTCCGATCAAAGAGCACTTCGAGCAACTGGTGCAGGTTCCCGATATCGGATTGCAGGTCATTGAGGTCGTCCGAAGGCGCGGTCATGATGCCTTTCCTTCGAAGGCTTCGTAATAGGCCTTCTTGGCCTTGTTGGACATCGACTCCGCGACGCTGGCCACGAAGAACAGGCGGCTACCTTCCGTCTCGGTGATGACGTAGTTGCCGTTTTCGGGAGGGGGACAGCTGAAATGCTGCTCCAAGAGGTCCTTGGCTGCGGCCATCGTCATGCCTCACCTGCCAAGCGCCTGATGTCGGCGGCGATCGACAGGAAGGCTTCGTTCGGATCAGCAAACTTCGCCAGTCCCAACATGTCGCTCACGCGAAGCTTTACCTTCATGCCTTCAAGGGTATGGGCAGGGACCGCGCAAATGCGCATGCCAATTTCCCATTCCTCGTGGCAAATCGCGTTGAATGCCTCTTCGGCAGCGTCCACCCCGCCTTCGCGGTTGATCTCTTCCCATTTGGCGTGGCACGCATCATGCAAGGCCTTGTTCGCGGCTTTCTGTTCTTTGATCTCCTTGCTCCATGCGGCGTAGATGGCCGGCCTGTTGTTCAACGCCATGTCTTTAATCGTCATGGTGTTGAACACCGCTCTTACGTCCTCCGGCATGTCCGGCTCCTTCCACTCCGGAGGTCTCGGCGGGTAAAGCTTTTCGCACTGTCTACCGACCTTCCGGCATACCTTCGCCGCCCTTTCCATCTGGGCGTGGGCTTCCTCCAGTTCCTTATCGAGCCGGAACAGCTCGGCGTCTGCGCATTCGAAATGCGAGCGGTGGTTGATCATGTTCATCGGGCTTTCCTTTCTCTCTTGGAAACCCCCCGCTTTTGTCAGTCCAGATGATTCGGCTTTACGCAAGGTTACTGCCGTAGCGCTCACTGCTCCGATACCGGTTAGGATAGTGCGGCGATTGATGACAGCGGGCATACCTTCGGCGGCTGCCCGAACAGTGGTGTTCGGCATTGTCATTCTCCCTATGTTGTTGAAGGTTGTGCCGGCCTATCCGGCGAGGGCTGCAAGTTCCGTTTCGAGTTGACGGCGGCGGGGCTCGATGTTGACGCGCAACGATTGATATTTGAGGCGGTCAATCTCAACCGCGATGCGATCAGCGCGGCGCTCTGTCGCGGTCATCTGCTCCGCCTTCGCCTCACGCCAAGCCGCGGCGAGATAGAAACCGAAGTCGGCCCGGCTGAGCTTGCGCGCCAGATGCGGGCGGGCCGCAAAGTGGGCGTTCCACTTCGTCCAGGCTGCCTTCATGATTTCCGAGCGGTTGAACATCTGGTTTTTCCGATTGCCCAGTACGCTTTTCGTTAACTACAACCTAAATCACCACCTATAGCCATGTCAAACGATTTTCGTTATAGGTAGTGAAATTAGTTGAAAGGGATAAACCCAAACCATGACACCCGATCAATGCAGAGCCGCCAGAGGGTTGGCCGATATTTCGCAAGATGACCTCGCCAAGGCCGCCAACGTCGGATTGTCGACGGTTCGAAACTTTGAAGCAGGGCGATCGGTCCCGGTCGCCAACAATCTGACGGCCATGGTGCAGGCCATTGAGCGCCTTGGTGTCGTTTTCATCCCAGAGAATGGTGGCGGGGCCGGCGTCAGGCTTGCAAAGCCGAAAGGTACGTAATGATCCGTATCGAGCAGGGAAGTCCTACGCCGTAATCCTCTAGCGCGCCGGTAGTGTCTCAGTTTGGACGCCGTAGCGCCTAAGCCGGGTCCGCGCGGACCATACAAAAAGGGGCCTAACTACCGCCGGCCTTGGTTCCTTGTCACTGCGGAACTTCGACGGTAATCTTGATCGCGGCATAGTAAGCCGCAACATTGGCCATGTCTTCATCGCTCAGGCTCTCGACGACGCGCGACATCATTGGGCTCTTGCGGTTTCCGGCCTTGTAAGCCATCAGCGAACGGACGAGATAGTCCTGCTTCTGCCCGGCGATGTTGGGCGACCAATACTCTATGGCGAGGCCATCCTTGCCGTGGCACGATTGGCATTTCACCATGACTGTCCGGCCGGCGGTGCTGTCGCCTCCTGCCTGCGCAAATGGCGAGGTGACCACGAGGGCAGCCAAGCCAAGGATCAAACCACGCATGCTATGCTCCGTGAATGCTCCGTAGATCGGACGACAAGGCACCCTACACCCGGCGAGACGGCATAGCGAATCTTCCATGGTCGAAGATCGGAAATTCAAACTGAGACACTTCTCTATTCGGCGTGTTGAGGTCAATCACTATCGAGCTTTTGCGTGTCTCCGGCGTTTTGACGTCTTTCGCAGGGCCTTGCTTCTCT
>NZ_JAMYOZ010000036.1:0-61404 GCF_040320095.1 Mesorhizobium sp. M0800 | reverse complement strand
CGCCCCCCCCCTCATACGGTGGGGCTCCCTAGGCGCAACTTTATCGTCCCCTTTAATTCCCACCCCCCCAAAGCCAAACGCGTTTGCCCAACCCCTCTCCCCCAAAAAACCGGGGCGCCCGTCCCCCCCGCCCCCACCAGGCTTGGGAGGCTTAGCGAGCCGCGGTCCAGCCCTTGTAATCCTTCAAATTGTCGGCCGTGATCAGCTTCGGGTCGAGCAGCACCGTCGGCTCGGCCGGCTTCTTGCCGGCAAGCAGGTCAGCCGCCATCGTCAGCGACTGGCCGGCCATCACATAGGGATCCTGCGAGGCCGAGGCCTTGATCATCGACGTGCCGGAGGCGAGTTCCTTCTCGATATCGGGTGCACCGTCGACCGCGGTGAAGATGAACTCCGAGCGGTTGAGCTGCTTGGCCGCAAGCTGGGCGCCGATCGCCGTCGGATCGTTGATGGCGAAGACCGCGTCGATCTTGTCGAAACGCGTCAGCAGCGACTGGAACACTTTCAGGCCGCCGTCACGCGAGCCTTCGGCGTTCTGGTCGTCGGAAAGGACCTTGATGTCGGGGTGCTTTGCCAGCACGTCCTTGCAGCCCTTGACCCGCTCCAGGATCGACGACGAGGCCGGGCCATTGAGGATGACATAGTCGCCCTTGCCGCCGGTATTATCGACCAGATACTGGCACGCCTCTTCGCCGGCCTTGACGTTGTTGGTCATCACGGTGACGTCGGCGCCCGGCGCCGAAACGTCGAAAGCGGCAACGACGATGCCGGCCGCCTGCGCCTTCTTCACCGCCGGCGCGATCGCCTTGGCATCGACTGCGTTGAGCATGATGACGTCGACACCGGCAGCGATGAAGGAATCGACCTGCGATACCTGCTTGTTGAGATCGTAGTCGGCCGATACCGAGGTCACCTGCACATTCGGGTTGATCTTCTTGGCCGCGTCCTCGATGCCCTTGATGGTGGCGACGAAGAACGGGTTGCCGAGCAGTCCGACCGAGATGCCGACCTTGTTCAGATCCTTTGCCGATGCCGGCGCGATTACGGCGGCCGCAAGGGCGACGCTGCAGAGCAGTTTAGCGATGGTCTTCATTGTTTTATTTTCCTCCTGATGCCCCGCGCCTCTCACGGTGCGTTACACATGAAACCGGCTCGTTGGATGCCGGCGACTAAGGGCCATCACGTTCTCGCTCCTGCCTGGAGCCGGTAACGGTCGAGGGCGACCGCCACGATGATGACCAATCCCTTGATGATGTACTGCCAGATGTCCGAAACACCGGCGAGGATGAGCCCGTTGGACAGCACGGCGATGATCAGGCCGCCGATCAGCGTGCCCCAGATCGAGCCGACACCGCCGACGAAACTGGTGCCGCCGAGGATGACTGCGGCAATGGCGTCGAGTTCGTAGGACTGGCCGAGCTGAAGCCCGTTGGCGGCATAGAGCCGGGCCGCCGACATGGCGCCGCCAAGGCCGGCCAGAAGGCCGGAAACGCCGTAGACGAAGAGCAGCACCAGCGGCACCTTGATGCCGGTCAGCCTGGCGGCCTCGGCGTTGCCGCCGACGGCGTAGATCCAGGTGCCGAGCACGGTGCGCTTGAGCACCAGCCAGGACAGGACGACGACCGCCAGCGCGATGATTACCAGCCACGGAATGCCGAACAGCGAACCGTTGCCGATGAAGTCGAACGGCAGGTCCGCGTTGAACACCGTCGTGTCCTGGCCGAGCAGGCGGGCGACGCCGCGCACGGCGGTCAGCGATCCCAGCGTGACGATGAACGGCGGCAGCTTGATATAGGCGATCAGCAGCCCGTTGATGACGCCGAAACCGAGCCCGACGAGAATGGCCGCGGGCACGCCCAGCAGTCCCCAATCGGGCACCAGCGACACCATCACCGCCACCATCGCCGAGGCGGCAAGGATCGAGCCGACGGACAGGTCGATGCCGCCGGTCAGGATGACGAAGGTCATGCCGGCGGCCAGCACGATGTTGATCGACGATTGCTGCATGACGATCAGCAGATTGGTCTGGGTGAAAAAGCGCGGATTGATGAACTGGAAGCCGACCGCCAGCAGGATCAGGATCGGCAGCATGCCGAGTGCGGCGATGGCGGTACGCCACCTCGTGCTCCTGCCGACCGCCCGGTCGTCCGCTTTCATCGTGTCGGCCACCTTGTCGGTCATCGCTGAGCCGCTCCCGTTGCAAGTTCCATGATCGCTTCCTGCCGCAGCGGCTCGCCCTCCGACGCCGTCACCTCGCCGGCAATGGTGCCGTCGCGCATCACCAGCACGCGGTCGGCGATGCCGATCACCTCCGGCAGTTCGCTGGAGATCATCAGGATGGCGATGCCTTTCTTGGCCAGGTTGTCGATCAGCCGATAGATTTCCGACTTCGCCCCGACATCGACGCCGCGGGTCGGCTCATCGAGGATGACGACCTGCGGCTCGGTTTCCAGCAGGCGGGCGAGCAGCACCTTCTGCTGGTTGCCGCCCGACAGCGAGCCGGCATTGGCCTGCACCGAGCTGGTGCGGATGGAGAGGTCTGACACCGCCTTGGCGGCGCGCTTTTCGGCAGCCGTGAAGTCGCGCAAACCGCCGGCGTTCGCGTCCTTTGCCAGCACGCCCATGCTGATATTGTCGGAGATGGACATGTCGAGAAACAGGCCAAGTTGCTTGCGGTCCTCGGTCAGGTAGGCGATGCCGGCATCGAGCGCCTCGCTCGGCGAACCGATGGATATCGGTTTGCCGCCGAGCTCCAGCGTGCCTGATGTGTGCCTGTCGGCGCCGAAGATCAGCCGTGCCAGTTCGGTGCGGCCCGAGCCGACCAGGCCGGCCAGTGCCAGCACCTCGCCCTTGTGGAGGTCGAAGGAACAATTCTTTATGAGATTGCCGTCCGACATGTCGCGCACCGACAGCGCGATGGCGCGCTTGCTGTCCGGCGGACGGTGATCCTTCTTGTAGAACGTCGACAGATCGCGCCCGACCATCATCGACACCAGGCGCGAGGCGTTCAGGTCGGCGCGGTCGAGCGTGCCGACATAGCCGCTGTCGCGTAGCACGCTGACGCGGTCGGCGAGCTGGTAGACCTCTTCCATGCGGTGGCTGATGTAGATGATGGCGATGCCTTGCGACTTCAGCGTTGCGATCACCTCGAACAGCCGGTCGGTCTCACGCGAGGTCAGCGACGTGGTCGGCTCGTCCATGACGATGATGCGCGCATTGGTCGACAGTGCGCGGGCGATTTCCACCAGCTGTCGCTCGCCGAGCGACAGGCTTGCGACCGGAGTGCGCGCCGAGAAGGTCACGCCGAGCCGCGCGATGATCTCGCTGGCGCGCCGATTGCACTGCTCGCGGTCGACAACGCCGAACCGTCGCGGCTCGTTGCCGAGAAAAATGTTCTGCGCTACCGACAGATTAGGCGCCAGCGACAGCTCCTGATAGATGACCGCAATGCCGGCGGCGCGCGCCTTGATCGGGTCGCCAGTCGCGGCCGGCACGCCGTCGATCAGGATTTCGCCGCCGGGGTCCGGCCGGTAGGCGCCGGACAGCACCTTCATCAGCGTCGACTTGCCGGCACCGTTTTCGCCCATCAGCGCGTGCAGCTCGCCGGCGTGAACGGTCAGCGACACATCGTGCAAGGCGCGGATCGCACCGAACGTCTTGGAGATGTGGCGCATCTCCAGCACCGGCTGGCGCACCGTCTCGATCCGGGCGGCGGCGCTCATCGCGCACCTCCTGCAGCTGCGCTGGCCACAGCCCGGTCGGCGGCAAGGCCGCGCCAGTCGTTGCGATAGCCGGCAAGGCCGCTGAAACTTGCCGCATGCACCGCCTCCGGCGCTTCGGTGGCAAACTCGCGTCCGACGCTTTCGAAGGCAAGTGCGGCAGCACCGGTGGCGCTGCCCTCCAGCGTTGCGCCCTGCAGGAAAGCCTGCCCGGGCCGCAACTGCGCCAGCAACGCGGCAAGCAGCCCGCCATTGTTCAGGCCGCCGTCGACGATCACTGTGTTGTCCGAATGGATCAGCTCGAGGCACAGATCGACCATCAGCGCGACATAGAGCAGCGCCATGGCCGCGCGTTCCTCGGCATTGGGCGTACGCCCGACCAGTTCGCCGCGGCGGTGCGGCATCGGGCCGCCGGGCGCGAAGCTCGGCAGCGCCATAATGCCGGCGTCGATCACCCGTTGTATCGATGACGGCGCGATTGCGCCCTGCCAGCCGGCGCTGATCGTGGCGAATTCGCGCCCGCCCATGAAGCGGACGGTTGGCACCGGGCCGCCATCGACATCGACATTGACCAGCATGTCGCGCTCGCCGTCGAGTGCATCGAGCGGGCAGTCCGGATTGAGCACGACCACCCAGGTGCCGGTCGAGACCACGGTCACCGGCCCGAGCTGCTGCCGGCGGTAGGCATGGAGCGCGGCATTGCTGTCGTGGACGCCATTATGGATGGCGACTGGCTTCGCGGCCTGGCCGAAGCGCTGCTCGCCGATCACCGCGCCGGCACGCTCGAAGGCGGGCATCTGGCCGCGCCAGCCCTCGGCATCGACCAGCGAGCTGAAATCGCGTTTGCGCGGCGCCCATAAATGCGAGTGGCAGCCAAGATACGACACTTCCGATACCGGCCGGCCGCCAAACCGCCAGCACCAATATTGGGGGTAGCCGAGGATCGATTTCGCTGTGGCGAAGGCACCGGGCTCCACCTCCTTCAGCCACAACATGTGGCGGCCGTAGTTGAAGCCAAGCGGCAGGCGCGGCGAAAAGGTCTCGGCAAAATCCGGAATGCGGCGGTCGATCTGCGCGGCGATTTCAGCTGGCGGTTCCTGCTCGTAATCGAGGATCGGATGCGTCAGCGCGGCTTCGTCGACCAACGCGAAGGTGCAGCCATGGCCGGATACCATCAGCCCTTCCACGCCATGCGTGTCGACTGCATCATCGATGGCGCGAGCCGCCCAGTCGTGCAGCGCTGGCTCGTCGAGCACGCTGAAGCCGCCTTTGCGGATCCAGCTCGGCTGGGTGCGGCGCTCGTCGAGGATCTGTCCGTCCTGGCCGAAGACGAACAGCTTCGAATTGGTCTTGCCGAAATCGAGGACGGCGATGTTCACTGGGCGCCTCCCGAGGAAGCCGCGATCCGCACCATGACGCCGGCATCTTCGAGCATGCGGGCATCTGTCTCGGACAGGCCGTCATCGGTGACCAGCGTGCCGATCCGCGACAGCGGCAGTGCCACATTGCGCGCGTGGATCGACAGTTTTCGGCTGTCGGCCAGCACGACGATCTGGTCGGCGCAGAGGCTGAGCTCGACGATCGAGCGGACCAGCAGCGGGTGCGATTCCAGAAGGCCTTCCTGGCCGATGCCTTGCGCGCCGAGAAAGAACTTCGAGGCGTAGAACGGCACCGTCTGCGTCAGCGAATGGATGATGCCCGGCTCGCGGTGCAGTTCGCCGCCGGCGACGGTGAGGCTGCAATGGCCGTGGTCGCTGAGATAGGCCGCGAGCGGCATCGAGTTGGTGTAGAGCCGGATGTTGCGGTCGGCGAGCTTGACGCCGAGATGGAAGCAGGTCGAACCGCCATGCACGATGACCGCGTCGCCGTCGCGCACCATGGTGGCGGCGAGAGCGGCGATCTGCCGCTTGGCCTCGACGGCGAGGTCGCGGTTCTCGTCATAGGGCCTGGCATAAGCGACGCCGGCTTGCGAAGCGCCATCGAGCGCCGAGATGCCGCCATAGACCTTGCGCGCTTCGCCGGCCTCGTCGATCTTGTCGATGTCGCGCCGCACTGTCGCCGCCGACACGCCAAGCCGCTCCTGCAGCTCGCGCACCGATGCGAAAGGCCGGTCCCGCAAAAGCTCGACAATCTGGCGCTGGCGGCCGGAGTCGCTCAACCCTTACCTCCCAATGCGCTTGCCTCCCAAGCATTTTGCACGCATTGCCATTTTGCACGGCAATTGGTGCAACTTACTCAACGCGCCTCGGATTGCAAGCCTGATCTGACGCGATAACATCACTGTTGACGTAACTTACTCGCATCTGCGATACCAGCGTCGGTCTTCGTCCCGGCACCGGGACGTCCAAAGCCGTGGCCACGCGGCAGGTTTGTGGAGGAATTTCGATGACGATCAGTGCGGATGCGCAGGAACTGGCAGCGCTGCGGTCGCTTTCGGCCGCCATCGGCAGCGACCCGCATCTGACCCAGGCCGCCGGCGGCAACACCTCGCTGAAAGCCGGCGACACGCTCTGGATCAAGGCCTCCGGCACCTGGCTGAAGGACGCGCTCATCGCGGACATCATGGTGCCGGTCGGCATCCCGCCATTGCTCGACGCCATCGAACGGCGCGACCCGGCCGCCGAACAGCCGCAGGCCTTCACTGTCGGCGCCCTCAACGCGCGCGGCTTGCGCCCGTCGATCGAGACCACCGTGCATGCGCTGATGCCGCAGCGCATCGTTCTGCATGTTCACTGCGTCGAGACCATTTCGCTGGCCGTGCAGGCCGACTGCGAGGCCGAGGCCGCCAGGCGGCTCGACGGCCATCAATGGGCGTATGTTCCCTATCGCCGGCCGGGACTGCCGCTCGCGCAGGGTATCGCCGAGCGCCTTCGGCCAGGCGTGGATATGCTGATCCTCGGCAATCACGGCCTGGTCGTTGCAGCCGAGACCGTCGCCGCGGCCGACATGCTGCTGCGGCGCGTGACACGACTGTTGGCGCGGCCGCCGCGCCAGGTGGCGGAACCGGACATCGCGGCATTGACGGCGCGCGCCGGCGACAGCGACTACAGATTGCCGGCGGACGTTGAGGCCCACGCGGTGGCGATCGACCACGAAAGCTGCCGCATGGCTTCGGGTGGCAGCCTCTACCCCGACCACGTCATCTTTCTCGGCGAAGGCTCGGTCGTGGCGAGACCGGACGAGGGTGTGAAGCGCGTCATCGAGCGCTGCGGCGCCGCACCCGTGGCGATCTTGTTTCCTGGACTCGGCGTGTTGATGCGCGGCGACGCCGGCGCCGGTGCCGAAGCCATGCAGCGCTGCCTTTCCGACGTGACAGCGCGGATCGATGTCTCGGCGAAGCTGAATTATCTGACAGCGGCGGAGAATGACGAGCTGATCAACTGGGACGCCGAAAAATATCGCCAGAAACTCAATGCCGGAGGCAGCTGACATGCCGCGTTCGTCTGGTCCGCTTGCCATCGGCATCGACATCGGCACATCCGGCGCGCGCGCCGTCGCCATGCGTTCGGATTTTTCCGTTGCCGCGCATTCCGCTATTGCCCTCGAGCGATTTGGGCCGAACGGCCGCGACCCCGCCATATGGTGGGAGGCGGTCGGCGCGACGTTGGCGGAACTGCTCAAATGTATCGATCGCGCGGCAGTGCGCTCGATCGCCGTCGACGGTACGTCGGGCACGCTGCTGCCGGTCGACGGCGCCGGGCGGCCGCTGGCCGAACCGCTGATGTACAACGACAAGGTCGCTGACGACACGATTCTGACAGCAATAGCCGGCGCGGCACCGGCAACGAGCGCTGCACTTGGGGCGACCTCCGGTCTCGCCAAGGCGCTGTCTTTCCAGCACCTGCCCGGCGTCGCCACTGTGCTGCACCAGGCAGACTGGATCGCCGGACAGTTTTCCGGCCGCTTCGATGTCAGCGACGAGAACAACGCCCTGAAGACCGGCTACGACGTCGAGGCCCGGCGCTGGCCGGACTGGATCGCGGCGACCGGCGTGCGCATGGAATTCCTGCCCCGCGTCGTCCGGCCGGGCGATGTCACGGACACGCTCACCGCCAGCGCTGCGAAAATGTTCGGCCTGCCGCGCGACGTGGTTATCGTTGCCGGCACGACGGATGGCTGCGCCTCATTCCTGGCGACCGGCGCGAGTGCCGCGGGCGACGGCGTTACCGCGCTCGGCTCGTCGCTGACCATCAAGATCCTCTGCGACCGGCCGATCTCGGCGCCGCAATTCGGCATCTACAGCCATCGGCTGGGTGACACCTATCTGGCGGGCGGCGCCTCGAACTCCGGCGGCAAGGTGCTGGCCCAGCATTTCCCCGTCGCCCGCATTGTCGAACTCAGCAAAAAAATCGACCCGGCGACGAAGACCGGCCTCGATTATTACCCGCTGCCGGCGCCGGGCGAACGCTTCCCCATAGCCGATCCGGCGCTGCCGCCGCGCCTCGAGCCGCGGCCCGCCGACGATGCCGACTATCTGAAAGCGATGTTCGAGGGTATTGCGGCGATCGAAGCGCTCGGCTATCGCCGGCTTGCCGAACTCGGCGCCCCCCGGCTGACATCGGTCAGGAGCGTCGGCGGCGGTGCGGCCAATCCGGCCTGGACAGCGATCCGGCAGCGCAAGCTTGGCGTCGCTCTCGTGCCGGCTCTTTCGGAGGAGGCCGCTGCCGGCACGGCGCGGCTGGCGCTGATGGGCGCAAGCGCAGCGGGGCTTTTATGACGGCCAAGGCAATTCAACACCTCGACGGCATCGCCGCGCTGACCGACCGCTATCAGGTGTTCCTGCTCGACCAATTTGGTGTGCTGCACGACGGCACCAGCGCCTATCCAGGTGCTGTCGAAGCGTTGTCGGCACTCAAGCGCGCCGGCAAGACCATCGTACTGATCTCGAATTCCGGCAAGCGGGCGCAACCCAATGAGCGCCGCCTGCTGAAGCTCGGCTTCGAACCGGGAAGCTGGGATCACTTTGTCTCCTCCGGCGAGGTGGCGTGGCGCTCCTTCCACCAAATGGCAGCATCCGGAGCCCTGCGCCCGCAGACAAAATGCCTGCTGATCCGCCGCGACAATGACCGTTCGGCTGTCGACGGCCTGCCCTTCGTCCTGGCCAAGGACGGCGACGATGCCGAACTGGTGCTGATTTCCGCCAGCGAGGGCGATCGCTACGACCTCGACCATTATCGCCGGCTTCTTGGTCCGGCGGCGGCGCGGCGGGTGCCATGCTTCTGCACCAATCCCGACAAGATCATGTTGACTGCCGTCGGCCCTCGCTTCGGCGCCGGCCGGCTCGCCGATCTCTATGAGCGCCTCGGCGGCAGCGTGGCGCGCATTGGCAAGCCCAATCCGCAGATATTCGAGGCAGCGCTGGCACTGGCGGGCCACCCGGAGCGCGACAGCGTGGTCTGCGTCGGCGACAGCGTCGAGCACGACATCGCCGGCGGCAACGGCGTCGGCGTCGCGACGACGCTGGTCCTGTCGGGCATATTGGCGGGGGCGCCTGACCTGGAGGACGTTTTCGCCACGCTGAATGCCCGTCCCGACTACATCGCGGATAGCTTCAGGATTCGCTGAGTTGTTAAGGCGAGACAAAGCTAATCCAGGTTGAAACGCCCGATCACCGGCACATGGTCCGAGGGCCGTTCCCAGCCGCGCGCCGGCCGCAGGATTTCATAGCCGGCAAAATGCGGCACCAGGTTTGGCGACGACCAGACATGGTCGAGGCGGCGGCCGCGATTTGAGGCCTGCCAATCCTGGGCGCGATAGCTCCACCAGGTGTAGAGTTTCTCCTCGTAAGGCACATTGAGCCGCATCAGGTCGATCCAGTCGCCGGCGAGCCGCATTGCCTCGAAGTTTTCCGTCTCGACCGGCGTATGGCTGACGACATTGAGGAGCTGCTTGTGCGACCAGACATCGTGCTCGAGCGGCGCGATGTTGAGGTCGCCGACCAGGATCGAGCCGGAGTGCTCGTCATGCTCGGCGCGGACGGCGTTCATCTCGGCAACGAAATCGAGCTTGTGCTTGAACTTGCGGTTGACGGCCGCGTCGGGCTCGTCGCCGCCGGCCGGAACGTAGAAATTGTGCAGCAGGATCGTTTTGCCGCCGGCGTTGACGGTGACCGACAGATGCCGGCTGTCGTCGATCTCGCAGAAGCGGCGCTTTTCGACCACCTCGATCGGCCGCCGCGCTATGGTGGCAACGCCGTGATAGCCCTTCTGGCCATGGAAGGCGATGTGCTCGTAGCCGAGCTTGCGGAACGCCTTCTCCGGAAACAATTCGTCCGGAACCTTGGTTTCCTGCAGGCAGAGCACGTCCGGCGCCTGCTCGACCAGCAGGCGTTCGACGATCGGCATACGCAGCCGGACGGAGTTGATGTTCCAGGTAGCGACGGAGAACGGCATGTGGGGTTCCGGACAACGCAAGATCCGCCGGATGGCTCCGACGGAAGTCAATCGCGGAAACTACTGCCAGCCGCGCACCGCAAAAACAAGCCGCCCGCACCAACGCGGAAAAGCCATCCCGCAGCAGTAGCAAGTTACCGCGTCTTGGTGTTCAGCTCGCGGTTCGCCGTATAGTCGATGGCGAAGGTGTCGGGGGCGAAGCTGACGCCCTCCTTGGTGTTGAAGATCATCACCGTCGTGTCCTTGCCTTGCGCATCGGTGATGGTCCACTGCCGCAATTCATAAGATTTCGGATCGAACATCATGGTGATCTTCGAATTGCCGAACACCGATTTGTCGGCAAGCTGGATGGTGGTGAGATCGTCCTCTTCCTTGACGCTTCTGACGCGCCCGCCCGACAGATCGATCTTGTCGTCGAGCAGCAGCTTCAGCGGCGTCTTCGACAGCGGATAGAGGTCGGAGGTCTGCAGCTTCTTGTTGAGGATGACCACCGACTTGCCGTCGGAAATCACCCTGAAATTCGAGGCGCCGTCGTAATTGAAGCGGATCTTGCCCGGCCGTTCCAGAAAGAACTTGCCGCCGGTCTGCTCGCCCTTGGGTCCGAACTGCACGAACTCGCCGCTCATCGATTTGACCGAGGAGAAATGATCGGCGATCTTCTGCGCCGTCGCCGGAACCGCTGCTTGCGCCGACGCCAGTAACTGGAAGCCGGGCACGAGGTTGGCGGCCGCCGCACCGGCCAGGACCAGGCCGAGGCCGAGCACCTGCCGGCGGGTTGGGGCGAAATCCCTGCTTGGGGCGAGAGTTGCGTTTTTCATGCCGGTCACCATCATCTGATTGCTTGCTCGTTATATTGGTCTGGCCCCCCAGTTGGGCTTAAGTTTGGCGGGCCGCACGGCGCCCGCCCGCTGCAACGCGCCAAAAGGTTCAAAGTTGCCGGCGCGGACGCGCTCTAGAACTTGTCGTCCTCCGTCGGCACCAGGATTTCGCGTTTTCCGGCATGGTTGGCCGGGCCGACAATGCCTTCCTTCTCCATCTTCTCGATGATCGAGGCGGCGCGGTTGTAGCCGATGCCGAGCCGGCGCTGGATGTAGCTGGTCGAGGCCTTGCCGTCGCGCAGCACCACCGCGACCGCCTGGTCGTAGGGATCGTCGGAATCCTCGAAATTACCGCCGTCGCCGCCGCCACTGCCTTTGCCCGTCGGCTCATCGTCATCCTTGTCGTCGTCCTCGGTGATGGCGTCGAGATATTCCGGCACGCCCTGCAGCTTCAGATGCGCGACAATTTTCTCCACCTCGTCGTCGGAGACGAAGGGACCGTGCACGCGCTGGATGCGGCCGCCGCCGGCCATGTAGAGCATGTCGCCCATGCCGAGCAGCTGTTCGGCTCCCTGCTCGCCCAGGATGGTGCGGCTGTCGATCTTCGATGTCACCTGGAAGGAGATGCGGGTCGGGAAATTCGCCTTGATGGTGCCGGTGATGACGTCGACCGACGGCCGCTGCGTCGCCATGATGACATGGATGCCGGCGGCGCGCGCCATCTGCGCCAGGCGCTGCACCGCGCCTTCGATGTCCTTGCCGGCGACCATCATCAAATCGGCCATCTCGTCGATGATGACGACGATGTAGGGCATCGGCTCGAGGTCGAGGTTCTCCGTCTCGTAGATCGCCTCGCCGGTTTGGCGGTCGAAGCCGGTCTGCACGGTGCGCGAGATCCTTTCGCCCTTTTTCTCGGCCTGCTGCACGCGCGCGTTGAAGCCGTCGATGTTGCGGACGCCGACCTTGGACATCTTGCGGTAGCGGTCCTCCATCTCCCGCACGGTCCATTTCAGCGCCACCACCGCCTTCTTCGGATCGGTGACGACCGGCGTCAGAAGATGCGGAATGCCGTCATAGACCGAGAGCTCCAGCATCTTTGGATCGATCATGATCAGCCGGCAGTCCTGCGGCGTCAGCCGGTAGAGCAGCGACAGGATCATGGTGTTGATGGCGACGGACTTGCCCGAGCCGGTGGTGCCGGCGACCAGCACGTGCGGCATTTTGGCGATGTCGACGATCACCGCCTCGCCATTGATGGTCTTGCCCAGCGCCAGCGCCAGCTTGGCCTTGGTGGTTTCGAAATCGCGGCTGGCCATGATCTCGCGCAAATAGACCGTCTCGCGCCTGGCGTTCGGCAATTCGATGCCGATCGCGTTGCGGCCGGGCACCACGGCGACACGGCAGGCGATGGCGCTCATCGAGCGGGCGATGTCGTCGGACAGGCCGATGACCCGCGACGATTTGATGCCGGGCGCGGGTTCCAGCTCGTAAAGCGTGACGACCGGACCCGGACGGACATGGATGATTTCGCCCTTGACGCCGAAATCCTCCAGCACGCCCTCGAGCAGGCGGGCGTTCTGCTCCAGCGCGTCCTTGGACAGGCTGGCGTCGCGCACCACGTTCTTTGGTTCCGACAGGAAGTGCAGCGACGGCATCTCGAATTTCTCCGAGCCGATCAGCGAAGTCTGCGCCTCGCGCTGGACGCGGGCGCCGGGGGCCGGCCGCGGCGCCGGCGCCTCGACGCGTGTCGCCGCGTCGGAACGGAAGTTCTGCACCTTGGCCGTTGGCGCGGCGCGGCGCTGGCCGGCCGGCTCGGGCGCGAAATCCATGTCGTCGTCATTGTCGTCGTTATCGAAGACGTCGGCATCGTCAGGGTCGATCGAGGCACTGCGGTCGTTGACCATGGCGGCGAAGAATTCCGGCTCGACGCGGGCGCGCCCGCCCGGGCTCATCCGCGCCTCGGCGAACTCGGCCGATTCGACCCGTTCGGCCGCCCGCCGCCAGGCGCTGGGGCGCGGTTCTATCTCCGGCTCGAAATCGTCGCGCTCGCGCCGGCGCGCGGCGCGGCGGCGCAGATAGGCCCGCAGCGACAGCCACCAGTGGGTGATGGCGCCAAGCGCCAATATACCTTCGTCGCCCTCGTCCTCTTCATTGTCGAAAAGCAGGTCGTCCTGCGGATCGGGCACTGCAGGCTGTTCGAGTACCGCAAAGCCGTTCTTGCGCGAAATCAGCGCCGAGCCATACAAGAATACCCACAGCGCCGGCGCTGCCAGGAGCACGGCGAGCACGCTGGCGACGAGGCCGGTCGGATAGCCGCCGATGACCAGGCCCGGGATATTGAGCACCATGTCGCCGAAGACGCCGCCGAGGCCGGTCGGCAGCGGCCAGGTCTTGGGCGGCACCACGCAGCCGGCAATTGCCGCGCCAAGCAGCGAAAACCCGAACCAGGCCAGCGCCCGTTTCGGCAGCCGGTCGACGCCGCGCGCGGTAAACAGCAGAAATCCCCAGATCACCGCCGGCACCAGCGCCGCAACGGCGGCAAGTCCGAAGAACTGCATGGCAATGTCGGAAAAGACGGCGCCGGCATAACCCATTGCATTGGTGACGATATTGTCGGTGGCGTGCGAAAAGCTCGGATCGGCGACGTTCCAGGTGGCAAGGGCGGCGACGCCGAAGCCAACCAGAGCAAACAGCCCGGCACCGACCAGGCGCCCGACCTGGCGCCTCGCGAACGCCCGGATGCCGTGCCCCGTATCGGCCAGCGCAAGCGGTGCTGAAGCCCCTGAACGCATGCTCTTCCTCGTCTGTCGTTGCCCGGCCGGGCGCGGACGCGCAACACGGCAGATTCGGCTGTCAGACTAGCGGCGGGAAGGTTAAGGGCGCATTAACCATGGGCATTCTGCGTCACCGGAACGGGCGACCGCCACCACAGTTCGGAGCCGCTGCGGCCGCTGTTTCACGCCGCCGGCGGATCGAGCACCTTGATCAAGCGATTGTGATCGAGCCATAACGGCCGACTGCGCACAAAAAAGAGGCCCGGAAGGTTTCCGGGCCTCAAGGCGTGAGCCCTTTCGGGAGCATCACGACGGGATCTTCCCGGCACCGGCAAAACGCCGGTGCCAGCCAATAAACCTCACGGCACCACTTCGCCGTGCTGGCTGATGTCGAGGCCTTCGACCTCTTCCTGGGTGGAAGGACGCAGGCCGACCAGCGCCTTGACGATATAGAGGATCACGAAGCTCGCGATCGCCGTCCACAGGATGGTGAAGACGATACCGTAGAGCTGCTTGCCGACAGAGGCACCCGAGCCAAGGCTGTTGATCGCCGGATCGGCGAGCACGCCGGTCAGCAATGCACCGATGATGCCGCCGATGCCGTGCACGCCGAATGCATCGAGCGAGTCGTCATAGCCGAACGCGTGCTTGAGCTTGACGGCCGAGACGTAGCAGAGCACGCCGGCGACGATGCCGACGATGAAGGCGCCGGTCGGATTGACGAAACCGGAAGCCGGCGTCACCGCGACCAGGCCGGCGACGGCGCCCGAGATGATGCCAAGAATGCTCGGCTTCTTGGCGACGATCCATTCGGCGAACATCCAGGCGAGCGCCGCAGCGGCAGCGGCAACCTGGGTGTTCAGCATCGCGGCACCGGCAAGGCCGTCGGCGGCCAGTTCCGAGCCGGCGTTGAAGCCGAACCAGCCGACCCACAGCAGCGAAGCGCCGATGACGGAGTAGACGAGGTTGTGCGGCGCCATGTTGGTGGTGCCGTAGCCTTCACGTTTGCCGAGAACCAGCGCGCAGACCAGGCCGGCAACACCGGCATTGATGTGAACGACCGTGCCGCCGGCGAAATCGAGAACGCCGGCTGTGCCGAGGAAGCCGCCGCCCCACACCCAGTGCGCGATCGGGGCGTAGACCACCAGCAGCCACGCGCCCATGAAGATGAGCAGCGCCGAGAACTTCATGCGTTCGGCGAAGGCGCCGGCAATCAGCGCCGGCGTGATGATGGCGAAGGTCATCTGGAACATCGAGAAGACGAACTCAGGAATGTTCGCCACGCCCGGCAGCCACAGCGAGGAGGTGGTGATGCCGTTGTGGAAGAACTTCGAGAAGCCGCCGAGATAGGCATTCATGCCGCCGCCATCCGAGAAGGCCAGCGAGTAGCCGAACATGAACCACAGCACCGTCACCAGACAGGTGATGGCAAAGCTCTGCATGATGGTGGCGAGCACGTTCTTTTTGCGCACCATGCCGCCATAAAACAGCGCCAGGCCCGGTACGGTCATCATCAGCACCAGCGCCGTCGAGGTCAGCATCCAGGCTGTGTTGCCGGTGTCGAGCGCGGGCGCAGGGGCAGCCGGTGCCGCCGGTGCCGCTTCCTGCGCGAACGCAGCAACCGTGCCCAGTGCAGCGAGAGCGAGCGAACCTAAAACGGCCGCGCGTCCCGTTATCTTCAAGGTGGAAGGAATATTCATTGAACTCTCCATTGGAATACGTATCCGCAGCTCAAAGCGCGTCGGTGTCTGTTTCGCCGGTGCGAATGCGCACCGCCTGGTCGATGCCGAAAACGAAGATCTTGCCGTCGCCGATCTGGCCGGTCTTGGCCGCCGCGGTGATGGCTTCGACGGCCTTGTCGACCATGTCGACAGCGACCGCGACTTCGATCTTGATCTTCGGCAGGAAGCTGACCGCGTATTCCGCCCCGCGATAGATTTCCGTGTGCCCCTTCTGACGTCCGTAGCCTTTTACTTCGGTGACGGTCAGGCCCTGGATGCCGACTGCGGTGAGCGCCTCGCGCACCTCGTCGAGCTTGAACGGCTTTATGATTGCCATCACGATCTTCATAAGGTTTCACCCTTTGCTGTTGCGGGTCCCCGCGTTTGCACGACTTCGCCGATCCCCATGAGAGCCGGAGAGTGCCCGCTAGGATTCAAGCTCCGTGCCAATTGCCGAAGCAGGGTGTTAAGCTGTTGTTAAACAAGGAAATCGGGAAGGTTTGTCGACTGCCTGTTCACAGGCGCGGCAGTGCATATGCTTAAAAAATAGGCAAATTTCGAAAAATGCCTACTCCGCAGGCGGCCGCTTCAGCCGGATGAGTCCTTCTTGGGCAACCGAGGCGATCAAGGTGCCGTCGCGGGCAAACAGCGAGCCGCGGGTAAAGCCACGCGATCCTTGCGTCGACGGGCTGTCTTGCGTGTACAGCATCCAGTCGTCGAGCGGATGGCTGCGGTGGAACCACATGGCGTGGTCGAGGCTGGCTGCCTGGATATCACGATCGAAAATGGCGCGGCCATGGGCAAAGGTCGAGGTGTCGAGCAGCGTCATATCCGAGAGGTAAGCGAGCACGGCCGCCTGCGTGGCGCGGTCGGCCGGCACCGGGCCGGTGGTGCGGATCCAGATGTTCTGCTTCGGCTCGAGCTTTTCCCGGCTGGTATAATGCTTCAGCATCACCGGCTTCATCTCGATCGGCCGGTCGCGCTCCCAATAGCGCTTGATGCCGTCGGGCACGGCTTCGCCGAACTTGCCCAGCAATTCGCGCTGCGACAGCAACGTGTCGGGCGCCGGCACGTCCTGCGGCATCGGCACCTGATGTTCCAGGCCGACCTCATCCTGCTGGAACGAGGCTTCCAGCGAAAAGATCGCCTGGCCGTGCTGGATCGCCACGACGCGGCGCGTGGTGAAGGAGCCGCCGTCACGGATGCGGTCGACCTCGTAAATGATAGGCACCTTGGTGTCGCCCGGCCGCATGAAATAGCCATGCAGCGAATGCACGTGGCGCTCGGGCTCGACCGTTCGCTGCGCGGCGACCAGCGCCTGGGCGATGGTCTGGCCGCCGAAGATGCGCTGCCAATCGAGCTTGGGGCTGCGACCACGATACAGGTTGTGTTCCAGCTGCTCGAGGTCGAGAATGCCGAGAAGCTCGTCCATGGCTGCCGTCATCTTGACCTCGCCGCAAAATTACCATGGCGGTTTCCGACAGGAACAGCGGGCAGTCAAGGGCGGAATGCCCGGCGACAGTCAGGCTGCGAAAGGAATTGCCCATGGTCGACAGCAAGAATTCGCTCGACGTTCTGGTCGCCGGCGCCGGTTATATCGGCTTGGCCGCCGCCGTGTCGCTGAAGCAGGCGCGGCCGAGCCTCGCCGTCGCCATCGTCGATGCAGCACCCGCCGGCGTCTGGCAGCAGGACGGCCGCGCCTCGGCGATTGCCGCCGCCGCGTGCCGCATGCTCGACCAGCTCGGCGTCTGGAACGAGATCGCGCCGGAGGCGCAGGCAATCACCGAAATGATTGTCACCGATTCGCGCACATCCGATCCGGTCCGCCCGGTGTTCCTCACCTTCGACGGCGAGGTCGCGCCCGGCGAACCCTTTGCGCATATGGTCGCCAACAAGGATTTGAACGGCGCCTTGCGCCGGCGCGCCGAACAACTCGGCATCGGCATCATCGAAGGCGTCGCCGTCAGCGCCTTCGACATCAACGGCGCCGGCATAACCGTGCATCTTGCCGACGGCGCGACGCTGAAGGCGCGGCTGCTGGTTGCCGCCGACGGCGTCAATTCGAAGCTGCGCGACATGGCCGGCATCAAGACGGTGAAATGGGAGTATGGCCAGTCCGGCATCGTCTGCACGGTGGCGCACGAGCGGCCGCACAACGGCCGCGCCGAAGAGCATTTCCTTCCCGCAGGCCCGTTTGCCACGCTGCCGCTCAAGCCGGGCAAGGACGGCACCAACCGCTCGTCGATCGTCTGGGTCGAACGGTCGCAGGATGCCGAGAAACTGGTCAGTGGCGACGCGCTGGTCCTGGAATATGAGCTCGAGCAGCGCTTTGGCCTGAAACTCGGAGAAATCCATATCGCCGACAAGCCGCGTGCCTGGCCGCTCGGGCTGATCATTGCGCGCGCCTTCGTCGCGCCGCGCATCGCCTTGGCCGGCGACGCCGCCCACGGCATCCACCCGATCGCCGGCCAGGGTCTCAATCTCGGCTTCAAGGACGTGGCGGCGCTGGCCGAAGTGGTGGTCGAGGCCGACCGGCTCGGCCAGGACATCGGCGCGCTCGACGTGCTCGAGCGCTACCAGCAATGGCGGCGTTTCGACACGGTGCAGATGGGCATCACCACCGATGTGCTGAACCGGATGTTTTCCAACGATTTCGGCCCGCTGCGCACTTTGCGCGACATCGGCCTCGGCCTCGTCGAGCGCATGCCCCGGCTGAAGGGGTTTTTCATCCGCCAGGCGTCGGGTCTGTCCGGCGACACGCCGAAACTGTTGAAGGGCGAGGCGATCTAAACAGGCCCTGAAGCTTCCCAACTTCGTCATCCTTGGGCGTAGCGACGCGAAGCGAAGCGGAGAGAAGACCCCAGGATGACGAAGCGATCAGGCGTCTCGGCTTAATCGCCATGCGGTCTGCCAAATTTCCGTGTCAGGGAACTTAGTTGACCTCGAAGCCCAGCTTCTGGCGCAGCCGCAGCATGCGCTGGTCGGGAATCTGCAGGTTTTGTCCGCCGGCTTCCGCCGCACGGCTGACCATCCGCAGCAGATCGCTCCTTTCGGCCGCGTCGAGCCGTTCGCGCAGGAACGGCGCCAGCTTGTCGATGACGATCGTGGCATCATCGATCTGTGACGCCGCCCATTTGGCGTAGATCACGGCTTCATCGGTCTGCTTTTTGTCGGCGATCTCCGAGATCACCGATCGAATGGCGGCTTCGCGTTGCGGCAGCACAGGACCATGCTCGGAAACAATCGCGGTGATCAGCGTCGCAGCGGCGACGACCGGATCGTCGATCGCCGTCAGCGGCGAGAGCGCCGCCTGCTTGCGCAGTTTCTTGCGGCGGACATTGCCCTGGACGCGGCCAACGACGTCGGCAACCTCACGCGCCGCGTCGTTCATGGTCTTCAGCCGGTACCACCAGAACGCCGCTGCCCCCAGCAGGCCGATAGCAGCAATCAATATATGCATGCCCAAGATCCCCCAATCTCGGGCGACGATAGGAGAAGTATTGCTTCGCTTCAACACGCAAAAGTTGCGTCGATCTGCGCCAGTCATCGGCCGCCATCACTTTGCTAAGGATCTTATCGGGACATCCCTACGACCCCGGCACGTTGTAGATCGCCCGCACCTCGATCGTGCCGATTTCGGCGAGCGGAATCTCGCCCGCGATCTCCAGCGCCTCGTCGAGGCTCTCGGCCTCGATCATGAAGAAACCGAGCAACTGCTCCTTGGTTTCGGCGAAGGGGCCGTCGGTGACCAGCCGCTTGCCCTTGCGCCTGCGAACGGTTTTCGACGTTTTCACCGATTGCAGCGCCTGCGCGATGATTAGCATCCCGCGTTGGTCCAATGACCGGTCATGAGCCATCGAATCGGCGTCGAGCTTGGCCAGCGTCTCGGGCGTCATTGCGTAGAGATCTTTTTCTTCACCATAGACCAGGCAAACATACTTCATTTTTATCTCCATTCCTGGCTTGAAGCCGAAGACGAGGCTACGGAAATCTCCGCGGAGCCCTTGCCTGCCGCAGAATCGAGACCGGCCGCAGCATAGTCGAGAAGAGATACCGCAATCCCGATAATGGCAATCGCCGCAAGCAATCGGCCGAAGCCGGAAGGCTGCAGGCGCGACCAGTCGGCTTGTTGTTCACCGGCCCTGTGGCCGGTGCTTGTCCAGTGAGCAGAAAACAGATTGTTCATTTGATCCTCCATCCGGCCACCAAGTCCATGGCCGCCCGCAGGACGGCCGGGACAGATGGAAGTCGACATTTTGCACGCGTATTTTTTTCGAATTTTTTTTCGCTCGACATGATGTGTCACGCTGCCGCCGATACGAAAGCGTGGGTGGCCTTCGCCCCGGCGCGCGCTATAGTCGACTGGATGCCGATCACGGGCTCAATCACGACAATCAAGGAGGAATTGATGGACCGCACCGCCAACGCCGTTTGGAAAGGCAGTTTCAAGGAAGGCAAAGGCACGCTCGATACACAGAGCGGGACGCTGAAGGGCACGCCCTATTCCGCCAAGATGCGTTTCGAGGACGAGAGCGGCAAATCCGGCACCAACCCGGAAGAGCTGATCGCCGCCGCCCATGCCGGCTGCTACGCCATGCAGCTTTCGCATTTTCTCGCCGAGAACGGCACTCCGGCCGCCGAACTCGACGCCAAGGCCGTGGTAACGCTGGTTCCCGGCACCGGCATCACCGGCAGCGCGATCACCCTGGTCGGCAAGGTACCGGGCATCGATGCCGCCAAGTTCAAGGAATTGGCCGAGAAGGCCAAGGCCGAATGCCCGGTCTCGAAAGCGCTCGGCGCCATCAAAGTATCGCTCGACGCCAGGCTCGGCTGAGAGCTGGTCTGCGGAAAGCGGGCGATCCTTCGCGCCCCCCTCTGCCCTGCCGGGCATCTCCCCCACGAGTGGGGAGATTGGCCGTCATCCTGGCTTTCGCCAATCTCCAACGCTGAATGAGAGGCGGGACGGCGAAGCTGCCAATCTCCCCCCTCGTGGGGGAGATGTCCGGCAGGACAGAGGGGGGCGCTGTCCCGCCAACCTCTCGAATGATTATTGGCTTTTTTCGTCAACGAGTGCGTCGAGACGGGCGCGCAATGCCGCGACCTCCTCCTCGAGGGCCTGCACGCGCGTCTCCAGATCCGACGCCGGCGGGGACGACTGCAGGGGCGCTGCGGCAGCCGGCAGCTGCGGCGGCCCGCTGAGCAGATGGACATAGCGATCCTCGCGCTGGCCTGGGCCGCGATCGATCGGCTGCACCAGCGGTGGCCGGCGGCCGATCAGCAGATCGAGATTGCCGCGAAGCTCGTCGATCGATGGCAGCCGCGCCATGCGCTCGCTTCGCGCCAGCAATTCATAGGCCGTCTGCGGGCCGCGCAGCAGCAACAGGCCGAGCAGCGCGATCTGCGCCGAGGTCAGGGAAAAGCGCTGCGCCACCACATGCTCGTAGCGCTCGACGCGCGACGCGAACACCTGCCTGACTAGGCCCTTCTGCTCGAGCTGGCCAAGCGCTCTTCTGACCTCGCCAAGTTCGACCGACATCACCGGCTCGCGCGCCGTCTTCTGGTTGGCCGCCGCATGTGCCGCATTGAGCGTCAGCGGATAGACGTCCGGCGTCAGCTCCTTCTTCTCGATAAGGCAGCCGAGCACGCGGGCTTCGATGGGAGAGAGGATGGGAAGGTCGATATCGGTCATAAGTTTGCTATCCTTTCGAACTCGGCGGGACAGCGCCCCCCTCTGTCCTGCCGGACATCTCCCCCTCTAGTGGGGAGATTGGCTGTCATCACCGCTTCGCCACTTTTCAAGGCTGCAGAAAGGGCGCTGTCCTCCACGCTGCTAATCTCCCCCCTTGAGGGGGAGATGTCCGGCAGGACAGAGGGGGCGCGAAGGATCGCTACGGACGAGACGATCTCGGCTGCAACCCGCCCGCCGCCTAAACCCGTCGCTCCACCATCATCTTCTTGATCTCGGCGATCGCCTTGGCCGGGTTGAGCCCTTTGGGGCAAGTCTGGGCGCAGTTCATGATGGTGTGGCAGCGATAGAGCCGGAACGGGTCTTCGAGATTGTCGAGCCGCTCGCCCGTCGCCTCGTCCCTGGAATCGATCAGCCAGCGATAGGCCTGCAGCAGCGTCGCCGGGCCGAGATAGCGCTCGCCGTTCCACCAGTAGCTCGGGCAGGAGGTCGAGCAGCAGGCGCACAATATGCACTCGTAGAGCCCGTCGAGCTTTTCGCGGTCCTCATGGCTCTGCAGCCATTCCTTGGCCGGCTCGGGCGACACCGTCTTCAGCCACGGCTCGATCGAGGCGTGCTGGGCGTAGAAATTGGTGAGGTCGGGCACCAGGTCCTTGACCACAGCCATGTGCGGTAGCGGATAGACCTTGATCGCGCCGGAAATGTCGTCGCAGCCCTTGGTGCAGGCCAGCGTGTTCGACCCGTCGATGTTCATGGCGCACGAGCCGCAAATGCCTTCGCGGCAGGAGCGGCGCAGCGTCAGCGTCGGATCGATCTTGTTCTTGATCCAGAGCAGCGCGTCGAGCACCATCGGCCCGCAATCGTCCATGTCGACGAAATACGTATCCATGCGCGGGTTCTCGTCATCGTCCGGCGACCAGCGGTAGATGCGGTATTCGCGCAGGTTGGTCGCGCCCTCCGGCTTCGGCCAGGATTTTCCGGCCATGATCTTCGAGTTTTTCGGAAGCGTGAGTTCGACCATTACCTCAGGTCCTTTCGGATGACGAGCTTCAGCCCGGACCAGATCTCGTTCACGGCGGCGACCTTGACGTCGACGAGGTCGAGCTTCAGCGCCTCTGTGCGGATAACGTCCTCGGTGACGTCGGTCGGCACTTTCGATGCCTTCTTCGGCCAAGAGACCCAGACCATGCCGTCCCGCTTGATCGCCGCTTCGACGTCGCCAAGACGGTCCTCGATCTCGATGCGCTGCATGGTGAAGGCGTGAACGGCATCATATTTCTGGCGAATGCCCGAAATCGCCGACCAGTCGGCCAGTCGGTCGACACCGGCAAAATCGACGGCGTCGGCCAGATCGTCCAGTTCCGCCGGCAGCGCGATGAAGGCCGCAGTCATCCCGTCCTTCAGGCCGAGCTTGGCCGGAAGAGGCGTGCCGGAATATCCCGCAACCGCCAGCGCCATCGTCAATACACCCTGGCCTTTGGCGCGATCTTGGCCGGGTTGATGCCGCCGTCTGCTTCCTTAAGCAGCGTTTCGGTGTGCACCGGCCGGTAGGTGAGCGCCACCTCGCCGGCCTCGTTGAGCCGAGCCAGCGTATGCTTGCGCCAGTTGGCGTCGTCGCGGACCGAAAAGTCCTCCCGCGCGTGCGCGCCGCGGCTTTCCTTGCGCGCCTCGGCGCCGTAGACGGTGGTGATGGCGTTGGCCATCAGGTTTTCCAGCTCCAGCGTCTCGACCAGGTCGGAGTTCCAGATCATCGAGCGGTCAAACACCTTGACGTCGCCGAGTTCACCCCAGATCTGCGAAATGCGCCTGCAGCCGCTTTCCAGCGATTCCTGGGTGCGGAACACCGCCGCGTCCTCCTGCATCGCCTTCTGCATCTTTTCGCGCAAAACCGCTGTCGGCGTCGAGCCGTTGGCGTGACGCAGCCGGTCGAAGCGGTCCATGATCTTTTCGACGGCGGCCTCGTTGGGCGAAGGGATCGCCGATGTGCGGTCGATCACCTGGCCGGCCCGGATTGCCGCCGCACGGCCGAACACCACCAGGTCGATCAGCGAGTTGGAGCCCAGCCGGTTAGCACCGTGCACCGAGGCGCAGCCGGCTTCGCCGACCGCCATCAGCCCGGGCGACACCTGGTCCGGATTCGACGCCGTCGGGTTCAGCACCTCGCCCCAGTAATTGGTCGGCACGCCGCCCATATTGTAGTGGACCGTCGGCAGCACCGGGATCGGCTCCTTGGTCAGGTCGACGCCGGCAAAGATCTTTGCCGATTCCGAAATACCCGGAAGCCTCTCGTGCAGAACGGCCGGGTCGAGATGGTCGAGATGCAGGAAAATGTGATCCTTTTTCGGGCCGACGCCGCGGCCCTCGCGGATTTCCAGCGTCATGCAGCGCGAGACCACGTCGCGCGAAGCCAGATCCTTGGCCGACGGCGCGTAGCGTTCCATGAAGCGCTCGCCCTCGGAATTGACGAGATAGCCGCCCTCGCCGCGCGCGCCCTCGGTGATCAGGCAGCCGGCGCCGTATATGCCGGTCGGGTGGAACTGCACGAACTCCATATCCTGCAGCGGCAGGCCTGCGCGTGCGGCCATGCCGCCGCCATCGCCGGTGCAGGTATGCGCCGAGGTGGCCGAGAAATAGGCGCGGCCATAGCCGCCGGTCGCCAGCACCACCATCTTGGCCGAAAAGCGGTGGATGGTGCCGTCGTCGAGGTTCCAGGCGACGACGCCGGCGCAGGTGCCGTCCGGCTCCATGATCAGGTCGAGCGCGAAATACTCGATGAAGAACTGCGCATTGTGCTTCAGCGACTGGCCGTAGAGCGTGTGCAGCATGGCGTGGCCGGTGCGGTCGGCGGCCGCACAGGTGCGCTGCACTGGCGGCCCCTCGCCGAAATTCATCATCATGCCGCCGAACGGCCGCTGGTAGATTTTCCCGTCCTCGGTGCGGCTGAAGGGAACGCCGTAGTGCTCGAGCTCGTAGACCGCCGCCGGCGCTTCGCGCACCATGTATTCTTGAGCGTCGGTGTCGCCCAGCCAATCTGAGCCTTTGACGGTGTCGAAGAGATGCCACTGCCAGTTGTCGGGACCCATATTGGCGAGCGAGGCGGCGATGCCGCCCTGCGCCGCAACAGTATGCGAGCGCGTCGGGAACACTTTGGTGATGCAGGCGGTGCGCAGGCCCTGTTCGGCCATGCCGAGCGCGGCGCGCAGGCCGGCGCCGCCGGCGCCGACGACCACGACGTCGAATTTGTGATCGACATAGCTATAGGCGGAAGCCGTGTTGGCGTTCTTCGCGTCCTTGGCCAAAAAATCAGCCTCCAAATGCCAGTTTAAGCAGGGCGAAGACCGAAGCGACGCCGACGACTACGGGAAAGAATGTGTTGAGGGCGAGCAGCGCCAGCCTGGTGCCTTCGCCATGCACATAGTCTTCGATGATCGCCTGCATGCCGAGCCGCATGTGGTAGAGCACCGACAACAGCACCAGCGCCAGCACCAGTGCAACGAACGGATTGGCAAGTGCGGCGCGCACCTCGAGATAGCTGGCGCCGTTGAGTGCGATCAGGAAGCCGACGAAGAACAGGACCAGCGGGATGTTGGAGATCGCCGTCAGCCGCTGGCGCCAGAAATGGCCGGTGCCCTCGCGGGCGGAACCGAGGCCGCGGACCTTGGCTAGCGGCGTGCGCATGTCGGTGTTCTTGCCGTTCATGTCAGGCTCCCCGCGCCATGTAGCCGGCGATCCAGATCAGCAGCGTCAGCGTGACCGAGCCGGCAAGCGTCGCCCAGGCGATCTTCGATGCCGTATGCTTTTCCAGCCCTGCCCCAGTGTCCCAGATAAGATGGCGCACACCGCCCAGCATGTGGTGCATCAGCGCCCAGCTGTAGCCGAACAGCACCAGCCGTCCCAGCCACGAGCCGAAGGCCCAGTTGACGGCATTGAAGGTCGCCTCCGAGCTCGCCGCCGCCATCAGCCACAGCGCGACCAGCAGCGTGCCGAAATAGAGCGCCCCGCCGGTGATGCGGTGGACGATCGACATCGTCATGGTGATCGGCGGCCGATAGACGGTCAGATGCGGCGAAAGCGGCCGTTCACGTCTGGCAAATTCGCGGGTGGCTGGTGATTTGCTCATGGCTCCCCCAGTTCGGCGTCTCTGGAGCCTCAGGTAGGAATGCGGCATTACCGCTTCCGGTTGCGACTTCGGACAGCCGGTTTCTAATGCTCTTTTTGCACCGCGTCAAAGCCGGAAAACCGTTTCGAAAACGTAATTTAGTCTGATGAAAGCGAGGCTTTCAGCTTCAATCGATTAGCGCTGTCGCTTTGCGCCGGCACAATGTCGCCGCACTGCAAAATATGGCTGGCGTAACGGGCGCATCAGCGCTTGCAGGCCAGCGGTGATGCACCGCCCTTCATCACCAGCGCCTCACGCCCATCGATCACGATTGCGTCATGCGCCTCGCCGTAACGGCTGGTCTGATTGGCCGGTGACGCCGGCAGCTCGGCGCTGGCGCCGTTCTGGCCGAGGACGCGCACCGACGTGCCGAGATTCTCGATGGTCATCACGCTACCGTCGGCGCAGTTGTAAGTAGCTGTGCGCGGCTGCGGTGCCGTCGGTTCACTAGCGGCGGGAGCAAGCGACACGGAAGCGGCGGCCGTGTTGCCGAGCTTGGGCGCGCTGGTCTGCGGCGCGCAGGCGGCTGCAGCCAGCAGCGGCGGAATGGCCAGCGCCATCCGAAACGTGCGGCGTAATCTCATTTGCTGCTTTCCCCACCGCGTATCGAGCCCGCCGCGATGCTCCGGCAAGCCACCGGATTTCATGCTTTTTGAGTCGCGCCCGATGCCGGGGATGGTGGGAACAAGGCATGGCCGAATGATGGCCGGTGGGCGATCGAGTATTAACCATATTTTCCGAGACCTCGCCCCTGCTGCGGTTGCCCTCTTAACAAAGGTTAATAAAAGGTTAATTTCTGATTCGAGGAGGCTTGCCTCTCAGCAATGGAGCAGCACGCCATGCATTCGAATTCAGCAGGATCGCGCCTTCCCTGGTTCCTATTGGCGGCGCTCGCCGTCGGCGTCGTCGCACCGGCATTCGCCGGGACGCGCCATCATGACCGCGTCTATGCCGATTCCTTCGGCAATCTCGTCATCGACAGCGCCGCCGGCTACAAGCGTATCATCGTTGGCGAGGGCAAGCTGGCCAAGGAATTGTCCGACTACACCAGCGCCGGCCAGCCCGACGTGATCTACGAAGACGAATCGGACGATGTCCGCGGCGGCGACTGCTATAGGCCGCCGGTTTTCGTCAAGGGCCGCAGCTATATGTACGGCCTCTCCGACGGCGAAATGCCGGAGCTCAGCCCCTGCCGCTGACGGCCACGCCGCCCTTGGTTGACGGCGCCGGCAGGGCAACAGCCGGCCCCACCGAGACACGCACGCAATCGCGACCGCTGCCCTTCGCCTGATAGAGCGCTTTGTCGGCGCGCCGCAGCAGGTCGGAAAAGCTTTCGCCCGGACCAAGCTCGGCAACGCCGAAGCTGGCGCTGCAGCGGTGATCCGTGGGCAGGCAGTCGATCGGCGTGGCACCGAAGGCGCTACGCGTGCCCTCGGCAAAGAGCCGGGCGGCGGCTAGATTGGTCCCCGGCAGGAAAATAGCGAATTCCTCGCCGCCGATGCGGCCGGCGACATGATGGTCGGCCGCGGCATCGCGGAGAAAACCGGCAAAGGTCTCGATGACCCGATCGCCCGACGCGTGGCCGTAAGTATCGTTGATGCGCTTGAAATGGTCGAGATCGGCAATGACCAGTGCCGCCGGAACGGCGCGCCGCATGGCGTCACGCAGTGCGATCTCGGCATGGCGCTCGAAGCCGCCACGGTTGAGCAGCCGCGAAAGCGTGTCGGTTTCCGATTTCGACGTCGCCTCGGCGAGCACGTCGCGGACCAGGATAGCCAATGTCACCAGCGCAAGCGCCAGGCCGAACACGGTGCCGACCGACTGCGACACCAACGCATAGCTGGTCTGCGCATAAGATTGCGGGTTGGCGCCCCAGCCACCAAGCGCATGGGCGATGAAGGGTTTGCTGGCGAACTGCAAGGTGCTGGCCGCCAGGACAGCCATCAGCATATAGTCGAGCCGCTCGCGTCTTTGCCTGGACGACAAGACGATCGCCAGCCCGGTGAACTGCATGGCCGCATAGGGAAGCTGGTAGGCCGCCATTCGCACAAAGGATTGGCGTGGCAGGTCCTGCACGAAGTAGACCGCGAGGGTGGCGAAGACCAGGAAGAACAGCATCGGCGGCCAAGGCGGCGAAACGCGGTATTTATGGGCAAGCCCGCCATTGAAGGCGACGGTAGCGCCAAGGAAGGCGGCAAAGGCGGCGACAACCACGGGGCGCGCATTGTCGAAGGCAGGAATGCTGAACTCGATCGCGAAATAAGCCGTGCCGAGCACATAGCCGAACGCCAGCCAGCGTGCCGACACCCGGCCGGCGTCATAGACCGCGATCGTCATGAAGGCCGCCGCCAGCAGCCCGGCAACGAACAGGTTGATCATCAGGATGAAATTAGCGCTGCCCATGGCGTTTTGGCACTCCCCCCGAACAGCAAATCACCAACGCGCGAAAAAGACGTTAATTCGAAGCCGCCGCTGACGCTCAGCCAGCACTGGTCCGATTGGGAAGGACGACCGTTTCAGGCCGCTGATAGGACAGGTATACGCTGTCGCGGCCACTCCTTTTGGCTTTGTAGAGCGCTTCGTCGGCGCGGCGCATCAGCGGGTCCAGCCCTTCGTCGCTGGTGCGGGCGGCCACGCCGAAGCTCGCGGTCACTCTTGTGTGGGCGGAAGTCCGTCGATTCTGCCCGCCGAATAGACCGTGCGAATGGCTTCGGCAAACAGTCTTGCCGCGCCAAGGTCGCTGAGCGGCAACAGCACGGCGAACTCTTCGCCGCCGATACGGCCGGCAACGCCGCGCGTACCTGCAGCCGACAGAAGCTTGGCAGCGAAGTCGGCGATGACGCGATCGCCGGCCGCGTGGCCATGCTGATCGTTGAGCGCCTTGAAATGATCGAGATCGGCAAGCACCAGCGCAACCGGCAATTGCGCCGTGGCACAGTGCTGCAGGACAAGCATGGCGCGCTCCTCGAAGCCGCGGCGGTTGAGCAGGCCCGACAGCGGGTCTGTCAGGGTTTCGGTCTTCAGGGCCTTCATCACATCGAGCGCGGCGGCGCCGAACAGGCAAAGCGCAATAAGCAGCGACAGCAATGCATGCGACAGCAGAGCCGTCGTCCAGTAGGACGAGGAGTAAAGCCCTTCATAGCTGGTGAACGGCCCATGCGCGATGACGACGGCAAGCGTCCGCGCCAGGAAGTTCAGGCCGGAAAGCAGCGACAGCACGAACAGGATCATTTCTGTCGGGCCGTTGTTGCGCACCACGCGCAACTCGGCGGCGACAACCAGGCTGATGCCGCCGAAGCTGAAATTGATGGCAAGGATGCGCCAGGTGAGATCCGGCCGGGCAAAAAGAAACCACGAGAACGCGGCCAGGCCGCCGCAGGCCAGAATGCCGACCGCCGGGTAAGGCACGCGCCGCCCATAGCGCGCAATGACCGCGCCGGCGAGACAGCAGGTGGCGAAGGTGAAGCACAGGATCGAGATGAGCTTGGTCGGCACCATGCCGACCGGCAGCGTGAAATACTGGAGCAGGAAGCCTGCGGCCGAGGCCGAGTAGCCCGCCGCCAGCACAGCCAGATAGGGACGGTGGCGCTGATAGAACCACAGCACGAGAAATGCCGCGCCGAGTGTGAGGGCGATGCCTGGATTGAGCAGCGCTATGAGCAGGCCGGTGTCCAAGCGCTGTAATTTCCCCTCGCTTCCTCTTGGAGGACCTTAGAGCGGAAGCCCAAACAAGCGGTTAAGCGAGAGCGAATATACGACAGGTGCGTCGACAAAGCCGCTGGGCGGAACCGCGAACGGCGAGCGGCGTTTCACGACGGCAACCAGGAGACGCTCCGATGGCCGACACGATCATGCTGACCGATCACGATGCAATTCGCTCATGGGCCGCGGCACGCGCCGGCTTTCCGGCGATCGTCGACGTGTCGCCCGAAGCCGGAACGCAGCCCATGCTGAGGCTGGTCTTCGGCCAGCATGCCTACCAGGACCAGGATGAGGCCGAACGCCCGGTCAATGCCGGCGGCTACGAACTGGTCGAATGGGACGAATGGTTCAAACTCTTCGACGAGCGCCAATTGGCGCTGGTCGTCGCAAAGGACCAACCCGGCCGCCGTGAGGGATTCCACGAATTCGTCAGGCGGCCCGACTGAAGAATGCCCGAACCGCATTGCGGCTCGGGCTCCTCGTATCCGACTGCGCGCGCCTGCCCTATTTCCACTCGCGGATGTCGACGAAATGGCCGGCGATCGCCGCCGCCGCGGCCATTGCCGGCGACACCAGATGCGTCCGGCCCTTGAAGCCTTGGCGCCCCTCGAAATTGCGATTCGAGGTCGAGGCGCAGCGCTCATGCGGCTTCAGCCGGTCGTCGTTCATGGCAAGGCACATCGAGCAGCCCGGCTCACGCCAGTCAAAGCCGGCGGCGACAAAGATCTTGTCGAGGCCTTCGGCCTCTGCCTGTTCCTTGACCAGGCCGGAGCCCGGCACGATCATCGCACTGACCCGCGGATTGACCTTCTTGCCCTCGATCACCTTGGCGGCGGCGCGCAGATCCTCGATGCGGCCATTGGTGCAGGAGCCGATGAAGACGCGATCGAGTTCGATATCGGTGATCTTGGTGCCCGGCTTCAGGCCCATATAGTCGAGTGCGCGCTGCTTGGAGGTGCGCTTGTTCTCATCAGTGATGTCGTCCGGGTTCGGCACGATGCCTTGCACCGAGACCACGTCCTCGGGCGAGGAGCCCCAGGAGACGATCGGCGGCAGCTTTGCCGCGTCGAGCACGACCACCTTGTCGAAATGCGCGCCTTCGTCGGACTGCAGCGTCTTCCAGTAGGCGAGCGCGGCGTCCCAGGCTTCGCCCTTGGGGGCGCGCGGCTTGTCCTTGACATAGGCGAAGGTGGTTTCGTCGGACGCGATCAGGCCGGCGCGCGCGCCGGCTTCGATCGACATGTTGCAGATCGTCATGCGGCCTTCCATCGACAGCGCACGGATTGCCTCGCCGGCATATTCGATGACATAGCCGGTGCCGCCGGCCGTGCCGATCTCGCCGATAATGGCGAGGATGATGTCCTTGGCGGTGACGCCTTCCGGCAGTGCGCCGTCGACGCGCACCAGCATGTTCTTGGCCTTGCGCTGGATCAGCGTCTGCGTCGCCAGCACATGCTCGACTTCCGAGGTGCCGATGCCATGCGCCAGCGCCCCGAACGCGCCATGCGTCGAGGTGTGGCTGTCGCCGCAGACGATGGTCATGCCGGGCAGCGTAAAGCCTTGTTCGGGACCGATGATGTGGACGATGCCCTGGCGGATATCCTTCTCGGAATAATATTCGATACCGAAATCCTTGGCGTTTTTGGCCAGCGCCTCGACCTGGATGCGGCTTTCCTCGTTCTTGATGCCGAACTTTCGCTCCGGCGAAGTCGACACATTGTGGTCGACCACGGCCAGCGTCTTTTCCGGATGCCGAACCTTGCGGCCGGTCATGCGCAGGCCTTCGAAAGCCTGCGGGCTGGTGACTTCGTGGACGAGGTGGCGGTCGATATAGAGCAGGCAGGTGCCGTCGTCCTGGCGGTCGACGACATGGTCGTCGAAAATCTTGTCGTAGAGGGTGCGCGGTGCGCTCATTTGCGTAAATCCGTCGGTATGAAATGGGAGGGGGCAGGCGCCGGGTCGGCCCGGCGAAAACGGTTCAGCGAAGTCGGCTGGTCAGCGCGCCGGAAACGCGCGCAGAGAATCGCGACGGCAGGCGTTTTCTGTCCTGCAGCACGAAACCCTTGTAGGCCGGATCGCCAAAAAGCTCTTCCATGGCGTGGCTCATACCAATGTTTTGGCTTTTCAGCAATCGCGTCTGCCTTCGCAGGCGCTTCACAGCACCTCGAACACGAAGGTCTTCACCAGCGCGTCGGGCTCGGCGATTGCGTAGCAGCGGAACCACGGGCTCTCCTCGACCGGCCGCCACTTTTTCGCCTGCTCCAGTTCGCCAAATACGGCTTGAAACCCGCCGCTTTCAAAAACCTGGTCGCGGACCGTGAAGATGGCGTGGCCGCCCGTCCTGGTGATGCGTACCAGTTCATGCAGGCCCGACGCCGGTGCGTGGCTGATGGTGAACACGCCGGTCGAGAAAAAGGCGCGGAAATACCCGTCCGCCCAAGGCAATGGCCCGCCGAGCATCGCCTGTTTCAGCTCGCTATAGGCCTGCCGGCTGCCGGCGATTTTCAGCATGTCCTGCGACAGGTCGAGCCCGGCAATATCGTGGTAGCCGAGTGCCTTCAGGGACGGCCCCGACAGGCCGGTGCCGCAACCGGCGTCGAGCAGCGGCCCTTCGCCCGGCGGCGCATGGCGCGCCACCCAGGCGGTTATCAGGAACGGCAGGAGATAGCCGAGCGCCGCGGTTTCGCCGTCATAGGTCGCGGCCCATTGCGCATAGGCCTTGGCGAGCGTCTCAGGCGTGTCGGCCGTATAGACCGCTTCCAGCGCCGCATTGGCCTTGTCGATGATCATGGGTCCTCCCCGGTCGCGTCCGCTCGATGGTAGCGCCGTTTTCGCCTGCCTTCTATTCCCCATGCTGGTTGCGGAGCCGCTTCTCCAGCGCCCGCAAGGCCAACGACAGGCCGACGGTCAGGATGAGATAGATATAGGCGACGATCGAATAGGTTTCGAAGAAGCGGAACGAGCCGGCGGCGTAGATCTTGCCCATCTGGGTGATGTCGGCGACGCCGAGCACCGAGACCAGCGAGGAATCCTTGACCATGGCGACGAAATCATTGCCGAGCGGCGGCAGGATGGTGCGGATCGCCTGCGGAAAGATGACCAGCCGGAAGCGCTGGGTGCGCGTCAGCCCGAGCGCCTTGGCCGCCTCGATCTGCCCCTTCTCGACCGCCTGGATACCGGCGCGGAACACCTCCGAGATGAAGGCGGAATAGCCGATGGTCAGCGCCATGACGGCGCGCCAAAGCAACGACACGTCGCGTACCAGCAGCTCACCGAAGAGGCCGGCGCTTTGCAGCGGCGCCGTCAGCGCGTTCCATGCCGCGACGAAGGCCGGCGCCCCGGCAAAGGCGATCCAGAACAACAGCACCAGCATCGGCACGCCGCGGATGATCTCGACGTAGAAGCGGCCGATCTGGCTGAGCCAGCGTGAGCCCGACAGGCCCATCAGCGCGACGCCGAGGCCGATCGCGCAAGCCAGCGCGAAGGCGACCACTGTGACGAAGATGGTGACGCCGATGCCCTTGGCGACGGTTGCGAAGACCTGGGCATAGAGATCGCTGGCAGCGATGAAGATGGCGGCGGCCAAGGCGATCGCCACGGCCACGGCAAGCCACCAGGGGAAGTCGGATTTGGCTGAGGCGAGAGGCGCCGACGGCATCAAGCGGTACCGGTGACAGAGTCACGAAGGCAGCGTTCTGTCACACCCCTCTCTGGCCTGCCGGCCATCTCCCCCTCAAGGGGGGAGATTGGCAGCTTTGACCTCGCGGCCCGTTCTGCAACACTGAAAATTGGCGAAAGCCGATGCGAAATCAGATCTCCCCCCTTGAGGGGGACATGTCCGGCAGGACAGAGGGGGGTGTACGAGCGCAGAGTCAGCGCGAGTTCCCGCGCACAATCGTCATGAAATGCGCGCAACAAGCGGGCCTACTGCCCCATCTTGTAATCAAGGAACCACTTCTTGTTGAGCGCGTCGAGCGTACCGTCGGCCTTGAGCGCGGCGATTGCGGCGTTGACCGGCTTCACCAGGTCGGAGCCCTTGGGGAAGATGAAGCCGAAATCCTCGGTGCCGAGCGGGCCGCCGATCAGCTTCAGCCCGCCATTGGACGCATCGACATAGCCCTTGCCGGCAGTGCCGTCGGTGAGCACGACGTCGACGTCGCCGGCCTTCAGCGCCTGCACCGTCGCGCCGAATGTCTCGAACAACTTGATGCGCGGGTTCTGCTCGTTACCGTCGAGCACGCTGTAGACGGCGGTGTAGAAGGGCGTGGTGCCGGCCTGCGCGCCGATCAGCCCGTCCTTGAAGGCGGCGAACGTCTTTGCGTCGGTGAAGCGCTTCTCGTCGCCGCGCACCAGCATGAACTGTTCCGAGCGCATATACGGATCGGAGAAATCGACCTTCTGCTTGCGGTCGTCCTTGATGGTGATGCCGGTCATGCCGATGTTGTACTGATTGTCGGAAACCGCCTGGATCATCGCGTCCCAAGAGGTATTCTGGTACTCGACCTCGAAATTCAGCCGTTTGGCGATCTCGTTCATCGCGTCATATTCCCAACCGATCTGCTTGCCGGTCTTGGCATCGATGAACTGCAGCGGCGGATAGGCGTTTTCGGTCACCACCACCACCTTCTTGCCGCCGAGGTCGGGCAGCGCCTGCGCCAGAGCCGCGACCGGCACGAGAAGGCAAGCCAGCAGGCCGGCCAGCAGCAGTTTCGAATTGATCATGACTATGCTCCCCAGGAACTGAACCGCCTCGATCGACCGAGGCATGCAGGAAATCCGGCGCCGACTTTAGCTTTCCGCAGGCGCCTTGCAAGCCGCTCCGATGCGGCGTTCGGCACGAAAATGGATTCCAATGCTTTCAACGGCGGCATTACGCAACGATCCGTATCGATTGCGGCCGCCGACGCAGCCCGGCAAAATAGAATCCGCCTCGCGAAACAAAAAGGCGGCCGAAGCCGCCTTTCCGAAAATACGTTCTTGAAGAGCCTTATTCGGCGGCAGCTGCTTCCGCGGCCTTGGCGGCCTCGTCGGCGGCCTTCTTCTCGGCAGCGTCCTGCGCGGCCTTCTCGGCGGCCAGCGCCTGGGCGGCGGCCACTTTCTCGGCCTCGATGCGCCCCTTCTCGGCGTTCAGCGCATCGCGCTCTTCGTCGTTGAGCTTGCGGGCGCGCACGCCGGTGTTTTCCGAAATGCGGGCCGATTTGCCGCGACGGTCACGCAAATAGTACAGCTTGGCGCGACGCACCTTGCCGCGGCGCACGATCTCGACGCCTTCGACCATCGGCGAATAGACCGGGAACACCCGCTCCACGCCTTCGCCGTAGGAGATCTTGCGGACGGTGAAGTTTTCCTGGAAGCCGGCGCCGGCGCGGGCGATGACGACGCCCTCATAGGCCTGAACGCGGGTGCGGGTGCCTTCGGTCACACGGACCTGGACGCGCACGGTATCGCCGGGCTGGAATTCGGGGAGCTTGCGCTTGGCTTCGATCTTGGCGGCCTGCTCGGCCTCGAGCTGACGGAGGATGTCCATCTCAATAATCCACTTCTTGTTCTTCCGACAGTCAGAGCGTCCGACACTCGCCTTGCAGTCGCATCGACCGCTCGGCTATGCCCTTCGTTCGAGAACTTCTGTTCGAGAACATCGGGCAGGGGCGACTACACCGTCATTGTTGACGGGCCAGAAGATCGCTCTTGGCATATTCTCTTCCGGTTCGGCGCGCACATACAGCTATTTCGGCGCTTTGTCACGCCTTCGCTGTTTCTTTTTTGGCGCTGCTTCTTTTTGGCTGAGGCCGCTGTGGCAATCCCGTGATCGCTTGTGGTCCAGGGGGTTGCGCCCGCGCGTCAAGCTTCCTAAGCCGGAAGATAAGCATTTTCCTCCAGCGACGACACCCCTCATGCCAATCTTGGACGCGGTCCTGCTCTTTCTCGCCGGCTTTGTATCAGGCGCGGTCAATGCCGTTGCCGGCGGCGGCACGTTCATAACCTTTGGCGCCATGACCCTGGCCGGCCTGCCGCCGATCGTCGCCAATGCGACATCGTCGGTGACGCAGTTCCCCGGCTACATCACCTCGACGCTCGCTTATTGGCACGACATCAAGCATTTTTGGCGCGGCGCACTGCTGCTCAGCCTCATTTCGGCTCTCGGTGCGCTGTCTGGCGCGCTCATCCTTCTAGGGCTCGACAACCCGTCGTTCCGCGCCTTGGTGCCGTGGCTGCTGCTGGCGGCAACCGCATTGTTCGCTGCCGGGCCATGGCTGAAGCCGGCGCCCAAGCCGGAGCATGAGGCCGCGGTAGGTTCGCTGGTCGGGTCGCTGGCGCAGTTCGCCACCGCCGTCTATGGCGGCTTTTTCGGCGCCGGCATGGGCGTCATGATGCTGGCGACGCTCGGTCTCACCCAGTCCGGCGACTATCACCGGCTGAACGCACTGAAGAACATGCTGGCCGTGGTCATCGCTGCTGTTGCCATCCTCGTCTTCGTCTCGGGCGGCGTCATTGCCTGGCTGCAGGCGATCATCATGATCCCGGGTGGCGCGCTGGGCGGCTATGCCGGTGTCTGGATCGCCAGGCGCGTGCCGCAGAACGCGGTGCGCGGCTTCGTCATCGCCGTCGGCCTGTTCCTGGCTTTCTACTATTTCGATAAGGGCTGAGAGGCTGAAAGATCCGGCCGTCGCTCCTTCGTCAGCCTCTCCGCTTCGGCCCGCCGCCACGCCGCGATCTTCCTGTGATTGCCCGAAATCAGCACTTCGGGAATCGGCCGGCCCTCGAACTCCTGCGGCCGCGTATAATGCGGATGTTCGAGCAGGCCGTTTTCAAAACTCTCTTCCTCGCCCGATACCGCATTGCCCATGACGCCGGGCAGCAGGCGCACCACGGCGTCGAGCAGCACGAGTGCCGCCGGCTCGCCGCCGGACAGGATGAAATCGCCGATCGAGACTTCCTCGAGGCCTCGCGATTCAATGACCCGCTGGTCGACGCCTTCGAAGCGGCCGCAGACGATCACCGCACCCGGCCCAGCGGCGAGTTCGCGCACGCGTGCCTGGTTCAGCGGCTTGCCGCGCGGGCTCATCAGCAGGCGCGGACGTGGATCGGCTGCCGGCGAGGCATGGTCAATGGCGCTCGCCAGTACGTCTGCCCGCATCACCATGCCGGCGCCGCCGCCGGCCGGCGTGTCATCGACGGTACGGTGACGATCGCTGGCAAAGTCGCGGATCTGGATCGTTTCGAGCGACCAAATGCCGGTCTCGAGCGCGCGACCGGCCAGCGACAGGCCAAGCGCGCCGGGAAACATCTCGGGATAGAGCGTCAGCACCGAAGCCGAAAAACTCACCGGTTGCCTCCGGCGTCCCTCGGCCCGCGCGGCCTGCCCTTGGGGTCGAAGCTGTCGCGGTCGGCAGACTCTCCGTCCTCGTCCTCGACCAACCCTGCGGCGGCTGGATCAACGCGGACAAAGCGGCCGGCGATCGACACTTCCGGAACGGCGGCCTGCGTGAACGGGATGAGCACGCCTTTGCGCCCCGCCAGCGTCACGTCGAGAATGTCGCCGCCGCCGAAATTGTGCACGGCGACGACCTTGCCGATGATGGCACCGATATCATCCTTGACCTCCAGCCCGACGAGATCGGCGTGGTAGAATTCGTCCTCTTCGCCCTCATCAGGCAACACCGAACGGTCGACGAACAATTCGGTGCCGGCCAGCGCCTCGGCGGCATTGCGGTCGTTGACGCCTTTGAACCGCACCACCACCACGGTGTTGGCGGGCCTGATGTCGACGATCTGGAAGGCGCGGCCATCCCTGGCGTAGAGCGGACCGTAATCGGCCAGCGCCAGCGGGTCGCCGGTAAAGCTCTTGACGCGCAATTCGCCCTTGATGCCATGCGCGGCACCGATCACGGCCATCTGGACGGGGTTTTGCGGCTTGATCATCTGCGGAAAATCCTTTGCCTTGCTCTAACCCCAGCCCGTCGTCATTTCAATGACGCCGCTCTTCACCGCTTCCTAACCCGCGTGCCGGAAGATGGCGGGGAACTGGAAGAGTGCAATGCAGGAATTCCTCATACCGGCAAAACCCGACCTGCAGGCGGCGCGCGAGGCCTGGCTGAAGATGCTGGCGCGCGAACGCCGGCTGTCGCCCGAAACCGTCGAGGCCTATGAGCGCGACACACGCCAGTTCCTGCATTTCCTGACCGGCCATTGCGGCGGCTCGCCCGGCATTTCCGACATCGCCGATCTGCGCCCCGCCGATCTGCGCGGCTTTCTCGCTGCCCGCCGTGCCGAGGGCGCCGGCGCCCGCACGCTCGGGCGCGGGCTGGCCGGCATCCGCTCGCTGCTGCGTTTCCTGGAACGGCGCGGCCTCGCCAATGCGGCAGGTGCGACAGCCTTGCGCGCGCCGCGGCAGCCGAAATCGCTGCCCAAGCCGCTGACCGCAAGCGATGCAAAACACGTCGTCTCGGTGGAAGGCCAACTGGCGGAGGAGCCGTGGATTGCCGCGCGCAACGCCGCCGTGCTGACCCTGCTCTATGGGTCCGGCTTGCGGATCTCCGAGGCGCTCGGCCTGTCGGGCGCCGATCTTTCCTCACCTGGTGATACCGTGCTGCGCGTCACCGGCAAGGGTGGCAAGACCCGGCTGGTGCCGGTGCTGCCGGTAGCGCTGCGGGCGATTGCCGAATACCGCCGCTTGTGTCCCTGGCATCTCGATCCCAAGGGCCTGCTGTTCCGCGGTGCCCGCGGCGGCCCGCTGAACCCGGCAATCGTCCAGCGCGACATGGCCAAGCTGCGCTCGGCGCTCAACCTGCCCGACACGGCGACGCCGCATGCGCTGCGCCATTCCTTCGCCACGCATCTGCTAGGGCGGGGCGGCGACCTGCGCACCATCCAGGAGTTGCTCGGCCACGCCAGCCTGTCGACAACCCAGATATACACCGGCGTCGACACCGCCAGGCTGCTCGAGATTTACGAAGCAGCTCATCCTCGTGCGTGATCGATGCATGTGTCGGTGGCCATCTCGCAAAAATTTTGATGCGCCGGTTAACCGTTTTGCCGCTTTTTGCGCCTAGAACCGCAGCATGAAACGCCTCATCGCCATCGCCGACCGCGCGACCCATATGTCGCTGAAGCTGCTCGTCGCGCTCAACGCCCTGTTTTTCCTCTCTTTCCTCATCGTCGCGCTGCTCGCCGCGGGCAAGGCACGCGCCGAGACTTCGGCCTGCGCCGGTAGCGATATGCTGAGCGCGCTGCAAAAGGACGACCCGGCTGCCTACCGCAAGATCGAGGCAGACGCGGCAGCGACGCCGAACGGCAAGGGCCTGCTGTGGAAGCTCGAAAAATCGGGCGAAAAACCGTCCTTCCTGTTCGGCACCATGCACGTTACCGACCCGCGCGTCACCACGCTGCCACCCGCCGCGCAGAAGGCATTCGATGCGGCTGGCACTGTCATCATCGAGACCACCGAAGTGCTCGACAAGCAGAAGATGATGGCAGCACTGCTGAAAGAGCCGGATCTGATGATGTTCACCGACAAGACGACGCTTTCGTCGCTGCTGTCGCCGGAGGATGCGGCGGTGGTCAACAAGGCGCTCGATGCGCGTGGCATCCCGCCAGCGACCGTCGCCAAGATGAAACCTTGGTTGCTGTCGGCGATGGTGGCGCTACCTGCATGCGAAGTCGCCCGCCAGGCTGGCGGTGCGCCGGTGCTCGACGTCAAGCTTGCCAAGGACGCCGAGGCTTCGGGCAAATCGGTCGAGGGGCTGGAGACAATCGCCGACCAGCTGCGCGCCATGGCTTCGCTGCCGATCGCCTTTCACCTGAAGGGGCTGGTCGATACGCTGAAGCTTGGCGACAAGGTGAACGACGTCAACGAAACCATGATCGTGCTTTACCGGCGTGGCGACACTGGCATGTATGTACCGCTGTTTCGGGCCGTCATCCCCGAACAGGTCGACGACCAATCGGGTTACGCCGAATTCGAGCAGACCATGATCACCAGCCGCAACAAGGTGATGGTCGATCGTGCAGCGCCGATCCTCGCCCACGGCAATGTCTTCATGGCGGTCGGCGCCATGCACCTTCCCGGAGCGCAAGGCTTGGTCGAGGGTTTCCGCAAGACCGGCTATACGGTGACCGCCGTCAACTGAACGACACGGCGGAGTTGCACACCGAATCATTGCCGAGGCGGGACCAGCCCTTACTCGTGGCGCGACGGCGGACCAGCCGCGCTTCGTGCCAAGAAACTGAAAAAGGTTCGGTTTGGCTCGATCGAAACCCATTTTGCGGTGGAAATGCATGCCTGCAAGCGATTCCGGATCAGAATTGCCCTGTTTTCGGCGTTTTCAACGCCTAATGTGAAACCGATTCAACGATTGTACGTTGATGGCTATTACTTGATGTTTTTCATCCACGGAGGACACTTTTATGGCGAACACACCCAATCCGAACGACCCATTCACCTCACCGGGTACCGCACGGCCACGCGGCGGCGGCAGCGGCTGGCTGATTGCACTGGTCGTCGTTATCCTGGCAATTGTCGCCTATTATGTTTTTGGAAGACGTAGCGAGGCACCTGCGCCTGCCGAACCGCCCGCAGCCAGCACACCGGCTCCGGCCCCAGCACCTGCCGAGCCGATGAAGCCAGCCGAACCGGCTCCTGCGCCAGCTCCGGCGACACCCGCTCCGGCTCCGGCTCCGGCAGAACCTGCACCCGCTCCGGCCCCTGCGCCAGCCCCGGCTCCCGCACCAGCACCGGCCCCGGCTCAGTGATCAGACTGCTCATTTAATATATGAACGGCCCGCTGAAAGGCGGGCCGTTTTGTTTTTGGGAGCAGCCGTCGATGGTCTGAGCTGCGATTAGCCATGGGCTAACTTCATCTTCGTCATCCAGCGCGGAGCAGGAGCGAAGCGACATCGCGGAGACCCTGGAATCCATCTGCGGTTCAGAATGGAAGCCGTCTGTGGTGATCCTTCGCGCCCCTCTCTGTCCTGCCGGACATCTCCCCCACTTGGGGGGAGATTGGCTATCAGCCCCGCTTTCGCCAATCGCCACCGTCGCCTGCGATTCAACCGCTCAGATATGGATCGGCTTGAAGAACGTCGCCAATGCCGCCTCCTTTACCGCTTCCGACATTGTCGGATGGGCGTGACAGGTGCGGGCTAGGTCTTCCGACGAGCCGCCAAATTCCATCAGCACGGCCGCCTCGTGGATCATCTCGCCGGCGCCGAAGCCGACGATGTGGACGCCGAGCACACGGTCGCTGGCCTTGTCGGCCAGGATTTTCACAAAGCCGTCGGTGTGCAGCATGGCGCGCGCGCGGCCATTGGCGCTGAACGGGAATTTTCCGGCCTTGTAGTCGATGCCGGCCTTCTTCAATTCTTCTTCGGTCTTGCCGACCGAGGCGATTTCCGGCGTGGTGTAGACGACGCTCGGAATCACGTCATAGTTCACATGGCCGGCCTGGCCGGCGATGGTTTCGGCTACCGCCACGCCCTCGTCTTCGGCCTTGTGGGCAAGCATCGGCCCGGCGATGACATCGCCGATGGCGTAGATGCCGGGCACGTTGGTCCTGAGATGACCGTCGGTCTTGACCCGGCCGCGCTCATCGACATCGACGCCGGCATCCTTCAGCCCGAGAGCGTCCGAATAGGCCCGTCGTCCCGTCGAAATCAGCACCGCGTCCGCCTCGATCGTCTCGGCCGCACCGCCTTTGACCGGTTCGAAGGTGACCGTCGCCCCCTTCTTGGCCTTGGCGACGCCGGTCACCTTGGCGCCCAGCCTGAACTCAAAGCCCTGCTTCGACAGCAGGCGCTGGAATTGCTTGGCGACCTCGCCGTCCATGCCGCCCAGGATGGTGTCGAGGAACTCGACAACGGTGACCTTGGCGCCGAGCCTCGCCCATACCGAGCCGAGCTCCAGACCGATGACACCGCCGCCGACCACCACCAGATGGCCCGGCACTTTGTCCAGCGACAGCGCGCCGGTCGACGAGATGATCACCTTCTCGTCGAAATCGACCTTGACGCCGGGAATGCCGGCGACGTCGGAGCCGGTGGCGATGACGATGTTCTTGGCCTCGATCTCCTCGACCTTGCCGTCATCGGAGGTCGCCGACACCTTGCCGGCCGCAACCACCTTGCCGGTGCCACGAAAACTGTCGATCTTGTTCTTCTTGAACAGGAAGGCGACGCCATTGACGTTGGCCGTCACCGTCGCATCCTTGTGTGCCATCATCTTCCCAAGATTGAGCTTGGGCGCGCCGATCTCGACGCCGAGCGCCTCGAAGGAATGGCCGGCCTCGGCAAACATCTCGGACGCATGCAGCAGCGCCTTTGACGGGATGCAGCCGATGTTGAGGCAGGTACCGCCGAAGGTCGGGTTCTTTTCGACTACCGCCGTCTTCAGACCGAGCTGCGCCGCCTTGATGGCGCAGACGTAGCCGCCTGGTCCCGATCCGATGATAACGACGTCATAGGCCATGATACTGTCCCTTTTGCTTTAGCGGCCGCCGCCGATTTCCAGACTGGCGCCTGTTGTGTAGGACGCCTCGTCCGACAGCAGCCAGAGAATTGCGGCTGCGACTTCCTCGGCGGTGCCGACGCGCTGCATGGGCACCACCCTGCGCATTCTCTCGACGCGATCCGGCTGCCCGCCGGAGGCATGAATTTCGGTGTCGATGATGCCCGGGCTGACCGCGTTGACACGAATGCCTTCGCCGGCCACTTCGCGGGCAAGCCCGATGGTGAAGGAATCGACCGCGCCCTTCGAGGCGGCGTAGTCGACATATTGACCCGGCCCGCCAAGCCTTGCCGCGATCGAAGAAACATTGACGATGGCGCCGCCCTTGCCGCCATGCCTGGTCGACATCCGCTTCACCGCCTCACGGGCGCAAAGCATCGGCGCGATCACATTGATGCGCATCATGCGCTCCAGCCTTGCAGCGCTAAGCTCGTCGACGCGCGCGCTCTGGTCGACCACGCCGGCATTGTTGACGAGCGCGTCGAGCCGACCGAAACGGCCATCGACAGCCTCGAACATGGCCAATACGTCCGTCTCGCTGCCGACATCGGCCTTGACTGTGAAGGCTTCTCCGCCAGCGGCCTCGATGTCGGCGACCACCGCTTCGGCGGCTTTTGCATTCGACGCGTAATTGACCGCAATGCGATAGCCGGCCTTGGCGGCAAGCCTGCATGTAGCGGCACCAATGCCGCGGCTGCCGCCGGTCACCAGCAGGATCTTTCCGCTCGCGCTCATTCCTGACATCCCTTCAGGGCAAAGACGTCCCAGGGCACCTTGGAAAAGCCGTTGGCGCCATAGGCCGCCGACATCTGCAGCGACGCTCCCAGATCAGGCAAGATCAGCTTCTTCGGCGCATCCTTTCCTTCGCCCGGCAGCAACGCGATATTGCCCTGGTCGTCGGCAGTGTAGATGACGCCCTCCCACACAGTGCAGGCGGCGAGCTCGTCGCCGGTGACGTCGCCGGCCGGGCATTTGTACATCAGCGAGCCATGCGGCCGCGCCGCGCCCTCCGTCCACATGACGATGCCGTCGAGCACGACGCCGTTGTCGAGCACCATCTTGAAGCTGTTGGTGATGGCAGCCGACTCCATGGTCGGCCTGAAATCGATCTCGGCGGCGTTTTCAGGATCGCCATAGACGGCGAGCTCGAGCGGGCAGGCGGCGAGGGCCGCGGAGACCGTCTGCACGCCGAGTGCGCAGATTGTGACAAACAAACCGGACCGGAAACGAGACGAACTCATCCGGCGGCGCAGATCCATGCTCCGGCTCACGTCGGCCGCCCCTAGAGGTCGAGCACTAGCCGTTCCGGATCCTCGAGGCTTTCCTTGACCCGCACCAGAAACGTCACCGCTTCCTTGCCGTCGACGATGCGGTGGTCGTAGGACAGCGCCAGGTACATCATCGGCCGGATGACGATCTGGCCGCCGACCACCATCGGCCTCTCCTGAATCTTGTGCATACCCAAAATGCCGGACTGCGGCGCGTTGAGAATCGGCGTCGACATCAGCGACCCGTAAACGCCACCGTTGGAAATCGTAAACGTGCCGCCTTGCATATCCGCAACCGACAGCTTGCCGTCGCGCGCCGCAAGCCCCAGCCTGCCGATTTCCTTCTCGATTTCGGCGATGGACATCTGGTCGGCATTGCGCACGACCGGCACGACGAGGCCTTTCTCTGTACCGACGGCAACGCCGATATGGGCGTAGTTCTTGAAGATGATGTCGGTGCCGTCGATCTCGGCATTGACCGACGGGATCTCCTTCAGCGCATGGGTGACGGCCTTGGTGAAGAAGCCCATGAAGCCGAGCTTCACGCCGTGCTTCTTCTCGAACACGTCCTTGTATTTGCTCCTCAGCGCCATCACCGCGCTCATGTCGACCTCGTTGAAGGTGGTCAGCATGGCGGCGGTCGATTGCGCTTCCTTGAGGCGGCGCGCGATGGTCTGGCGCAGCTTGGTCATGCGCACGCGCTCCTCGCGCGACGCATCGTCGGCCGGGGACGGCGCGCGCGCGGCAACGGGTGCCGGTACAGGCGCTGCCTTCGGCATTTCGGCCGGCTGCGACGGCGCGCCCCTGGCGATCAGGTCGAGCACGTCGCCTTTCAGCACCTGGCCGCGCTTGCCCGAGCCCGACACCTGGTCGACTGCAAGATTGTGCTCGGCCAGCAGCTTTGCCGCCGACGGCGCCGGCGGCATGGTGCGCGTTTCGATCGCGCCGGCGTCGCCGGCGATCTTGGCCGTCTCGGCAGCGGCCTGCTTGACGCTCGAGGCCGCAGTCGGAGCCGAGGCCTGCGACACCGCCTCCTGCTTCGTTGCCGGAGCGGCGGCATTGGCTGCCGCGCCGGCGCCTGCCGAAATCGTGCCGAGCAGTGCGCCGACGCCGACCGTCTCGCCTTCCTTGACGGCGATCTCGGCGAGCGTGCCCGCGGTGGCGGCCGGCACTTCCACCGTCACCTTGTCGGTTTCGAGCTCGACCAGCGGCTCATCGGCGGCGATCGCGTCGCCGACCTTCTTGAACCATTTGCCGATGGTCGCCTCGGTGACGGATTCACCAAGTGTCGGGACGCGGATTTCGGTTGCCATTGTGCCTGTCCGTTTCTTTCGGTTCTGTTCTATTCACCAAGCGCGTCGTCGAGCAAGGCGGCAAGCTGGGCGAGATGCTTCGACATCAATCCGGTCGCCGGCGAGGCGGCCGCCGGCCGGCCGGTATAGCGCACCCGCTGATGCTTGGCGTCGATATGCGCCAGCACCCATTCGAGATACGGATCGATGAACGACCAGGCGCCCATGTTCTTGGGCTCCTCCTGGCACCACACCATCTCGGCATTGCGGAAGCGCGACAGTTCGGTGATCAGCGCCTTGGCCGGGAACGGATAGAGCTGCTCGACGCGCAGCAAATAGATGTCGTTGATGCCGCGCTTCTCGCGCTCCTCGTAGAGGTCGTAATAGACCTTGCCCGAACAGAGCACGACACGGCGGATCTTCGAATCCTTGGTGAGCTTGATGGCCTGGCCCGACAGCAGCTGGGCATCGTCCCACAACAGCCGGTGAAAGGCGCTTTCGCCCGACATTTCCGGCAGCGTCGACACCGCCCGCTTGTGGCGCAGCAGCGACTTCGGCGTCATCAGGATCAGCGGCTTACGGAAGTCCCGCTTCAATTGCCGGCGCAAGATGTGGAAGTAATTGGCCGGCGTCGTGACGTTGGCGACCTGCATATTGTCTTCGGCGCAAAGCTGCAGGAAGCGCTCGAGCCGGGCCGACGAGTGCTCCGGGCCCTGGCCTTCATAGCCGTGCGGCAGCAGGCAGACGAGGCCCGACATTCTGAGCCATTTGCGCTCGCCCGACGAGATGAACTGGTCGAACACCACCTGGGCGCCGTTGGCGAAGTCGCCGAACTGCGCTTCCCACAGCGTCAGCGCCTTCGGCTCGGCCAGCGAGTAGCCATATTCGAAGCCGAGCACGGCCTCTTCCGACAGCATCGAGTTGATGACCTCGAAACCGGCCTGCGCCGCCGACAGATTGTTGAGCGGGATGTAGCGTGTCTCGTCGCGCTGGTCGTAGAGCACGGAATGGCGCTGCGAGAAGGTGCCGCGCTCCGAATCCTGTCCGGACAGCCGGATCGGATTGCCGTCGAGCAGGATGGCGCCGAAGGCCAGCGCCTCGGCCGTCGACCAGTCGATGCCTTCGCCGGACTCGATCGCCTGGCGGCGGTTGTCGAGGAAGCGGATGATCGTCCTGTGCGCCTCGAAATCCTTCGGCACCTCGGTTAGCTTCTTGCCGATCTCCTTCAGGGTCTTGACCGGCACCGCGGTCTTGCCGCGCCGCTGTTCGTCCTGGTTGTCGGCCGAGCGCAGGCCGGACCAGGCGCCGTCCAGCCAGTCGGCCTTGTTCGGCTTGTAATGCTGGCCGACCTCGAATTCCTGCTCGAGATGCGCCCGCCAATCGGCCTTCACCTTTTCGAGCTCGGCCTGGGTGATGTGGCCTTCGGAAATCAGCCGGTCGGCATAGATCTGCATGGTCGTCTTCTGGTTGCGGATCTTGCGATACATGATCGGCTGGGTGAAGGCCGGCTCGTCGCCCTCATTATGGCCGAACCGGCGATAGCAGAACATGTCCACCACCACCGGCTTGTGGAACTTCATGCGGAATTCGATCGCCACCTTGGTGGCATGGACCACCGCTTCCGGATCGTCGCCGTTGACGTGGAAGATCGGCGCCTCGATCATCTTGGCCACGTCGGACGGATAGGGCGACGAGCGCGAGAAGCGCGGGTTGGTGGTGAAGCCGATCTGGTTGTTGATGATGAAATGCAGCGTGCCGGCGACGCGGTGACCGCGCAGGCCCGACAGGCCGAGGATTTCGGCAATCACGCCCTGGCCGGCAAAGGCCGCGTCGCCATGCAACAGCAGCGGCAGCACCTTGGCGCGCTCTTCCAGCGGCACGATCTCCTCGCGGCTGCGACCGAACAGATAGTCCTGCTTGGCGCGCGCCTTGCCCATCACCACCGGGTCGACGATTTCCAGATGCGAAGGATTTGCAGTCAGCGACAGATGCACCTTGTTGCCGTCGAACTCGCGATCCGACGAGGCACCGAGATGGTACTTCACGTCGCCCGAGCCTTCGACCTCGTCGGGCGCGGCGGACCCGCCCTTGAACTCATGGAAAATGGCGCGGTGCGGCTTGGCCATCACCTGCGACAGCACGTTCAGCCGGCCGCGATGCGCCATGCCGAGCACGATCTCCTTCATGCCGAGCTGGCCGCCGCGCTTGATGATCTGCTCCAGCGCCGGGATCAGCGACTCGCCGCCATCGAGGCCGAAGCGCTTGGTGCCCTTGTACTTGACATCGATGAATTGCTCGAAGCCTTCCGCCTCGACAAGCTTCTGCAGGATCGCCTTCTTGCCGGCGGCGGTGAAGGAGATCTCCTTGTCGGTGCCCTCGATGCGCGCCTGGATCCAGGCCTTCTCCTCGGGATCGGAAATATGCATGAATTCGACGCCGAGCGTCGAGCAATAGGTCCGGGTCAGGATATCGAGCATCTGCCGGATGGTGCCGAATTCCAACCCGAGCACATTGTCTAGGAAGATCGGCCGGTCGTAGTCGGCTTCGGTGAAGCCGTAATTCTCCGGCGACAGCTCGTTATAATCCTCGAGCGGCTTGGCAATGCCAAGCGGATCGAGATTGGCGTGCAGGTGGCCGCGCATGCGGAAGGCGCGGATCATCATGATGGCGCGGACGGAATCGCGCGTCGCCTGATGCACGTCGGCGTCGGAAAGCGCTGCGCCGTTGCCGACGGCCCTGTCCTTGACCTTCTTTTCGATGTGCTTTTCGACCAGGCCCCAATTGCCGTCGAGCGCCGAGACCAGTTCGCCATTGGCCTGCATCGGCCAGGAGGGCTTGGCCCACGAAGCGCCCTTGGCGTTCCTGCGCACATCGCCGGCGTCGTCCTTCAGCGCCGCGAAGAAGTCCTGCCATTCGGGATCGACCGACGCGGGATCGTCCTCATAGGCGGCATAGAGCGCGTCGATATAATCGGCATTGCCGCCATAGAGGAAAGAGGTAAGCGAAAACTGGTCGTTGGCCTGATCTTGTCTTGCCATGTCACTGTCGAAGCCTTTGCTTCGTCTCCTTTGTTGGAGGGGAGTAAGGGAATAGGGGAGTAAGGGAGTAGGGCAAATGCCCTCGTCTTGTTCCCTACTCCCCTATTCCCGTACTCCCATACTCCCCTAACCCTTGATCGCCTCGACCAGCGTCGTGCCGAGCCGGGCCGGCGATGGCGAAACCTTGATGCCGGCCGATTCCATCGCCGCGATCTTGTCTTCCGCGCCGCCCTTGCCGCCGGAGATGACCGCGCCCGCATGGCCCATAGTGCGGCCCGCCGGTGCGGTGCGCCCGGCGATGAAGCCGGCCATCGGCTTGCTGCGGCCGCGCTTTGCCTCGTCCTTGAGGAACTGCGCGGCGTCTTCCTCGGCCGATCCGCCGATCTCGCCGATCATGATGATCGACTTGGTCTCGTCGTCGGCGAGGAACATCTCCAGCACGTCGATGAACTCCGTGCCTTTGACCGGATCGCCGCCGATGCCGACGGCGGTGGTCTGGCCGAGGCCGACATTGGTGGTCTGGAACACCGCCTCATAGGTAAGCGTTCCCGAGCGCGAAACAACGCCGACCGAGCCCTTGCGGAAGATGTTGCCGGGCATGATGCCGATCTTGCATTCGTCCGGGGTCAGGACGCCTGGACAGTTGGGGCCGATAAGCCGCGATGTCGAGCGGTCGAGCCTCGCCTTGACTTTGATCATGTCCATCACCGGTATGCCCTCGGTGATGCAGACGATCAGCGGGATCTCGGCCTCGATCGCTTCCAGGATCGCTTCCGCAGCACCCGCCGGCGGCACGTAGACGACCGAAGCGTTGGCGCCAGTCTTCGCCTTGCCTTCGGCTACAGTGGCGAAGATCGGGAGCGCCTCGCCCTTGGCGCCGGTCCAGGTTTCGCCGCCCTTCTTGGGGTGGATGCCGCCGACCATTTTCGTGCCGTGATAGGCCAGCGCCTGTTCAGTGTGGAACGTGCCGGTCTTGCCGGTCAGGCCCTGCACCAGCACCTTGGTGTTCTTATCGACGAGAATGGACATGGTGGTCCTTTTCAAAAACCGTTGATCGGGGAAGCCGCGCGCTCATGGTCACAACCGCTTCAGCTCGGCGACGGTAAGGTCGCTTTTGGCATTGCCGGTGTTGAGCGTCGTTGCCGGCTCGAACATCAGCACCACCGGCTCCTCGCTTAGCGAGCGCGGCCGGTGCTCGACGGCGCGCGGCACGACAATGAACTCGCCGCTGCCAAGCTCAACCGTGCCGTCGCGGAAATCGATGGCGATGCGCCCGCGCAGCACCAGGAACGCCTCGTCCTCATTGTCATGCGCGTGCCAGTCGAAGACGTCGCCGAACTTGGCGATCTTGACCTGGCTGTCGTTCACGTCGCCGGCGATATGCGGATCGAAGACCTTCTTGATCTTCTGATCCGCCGCCTCGACGAGGTTTATCTTGTGCGGAGGCATCGCCTATCGACCTTGACCCTGAAGTTCTGTTTTCAAGCTGGGCATTTTTGGTTTCCGTGAACGACAGCACCGATCCATCGGCCCCCGGCGCGCCGGATCGTCACGATCTGCACCGATAAATTGCCGTTAGATGTTCTCAATTCACCAAGGGACTTGGGGTCATCATCGGCTTGGAAACTGCTGCCATATTTGGTCAGAAGCCTTTTCAGGATCATGTTGGCGGCCAGCTTCGGATCGTTGGTGCCGAAGGAGACCAGGCAGTCGCAGCGACCGTTCGAACTCTTGATTGAGGCAACGATTTCCGTAGCCTTGTAGACTTGCAGCCCGTCGGATCCGGCCTTGAACCCGCTTTGCCGGGCAACCGCGTTGAACCGGCCGAAGCTGGGCGCCGTTGCCGGACATAAGTTCATGAAGAGATTGACCCTCTTGCCGATCCAGGCGGGCGACTTCGAACTATCCGCGGCCGCAGCAGCGCTGGCCCAAAAAGCCATGCCGCAGAGCGCTATGGCCAGCAACCGATGCATCAGTCGCCCTTCACCGCCGCGACGATCTTCTTGGCTGCATCGTCGAGATCGTCTGCCGACACCACGTTCAGTCCGCTGTCGTTGATGATCTTCTTGCCGAGCTCGGCATTGGTGCCTTCCAGCCGCACCACTAGCGGCACTTGCAGGCCGACCTCCTTGACCGCTGCGATGACGCCCTCGGCGATGATGTCGCATTTCATGATGCCGCCGAAGATGTTGATCAGAATGCCTTTGACCGCCGGATCCTTGGTGATGATCTTGAACGCCGCCGTCACCTTCTCTTTCGACGCGCCGCCGCCGACATCGAGGAAGTTGGCCGGCTCGGCGCCGTAAAGCTTGATGATGTCCATCGTTGCCATGGCGAGGCCGGCGCCGTTGACCATGCAGCCGATATTGCCGTCGAGCGCGACATAGGCGAGGTCGTATTTCGACGCCTCGATCTCCTTTTCGTCCTCTTCGGTGGTGTCGCGCAATTCGAGCACGTCCGGGTGGCGAAACAGCGCATTGTTGTCGAACGACACTTTGGCGTCGAGCACGCGCAGCCGGCCGTTCTTCATGACGATCAACGGGTTGACCTCGAGCAGGCTCATGTCCTTCTCGACAAACGCCTTGTAGAGGATCGGAAACAGCGTGCCACCATCCTTGGCGGCGTCGCCGTCGAGCCTCAGTGCGGCGTTGAGCTTCTTCACATCGTCGGCCGTAACGCCCTTTTCCGGGTCGATGGCGACGGTAATGATCTTTTCCGGCGTGTCGTGGGCGACCGCCTCGATGTCCATGCCGCCCTCGGTCGAGACGACGAAGGCGACGCGCCCGACCGAGCGGTCGACCAGGACCGACAGATAGAGCTCGCGCTCGATGTCGGCGCCGTCCTCGATATAGAGCCGGTTGACCTGCTTGCCGGCCGGGCCGGTCTGCTTGGTGACCAGCGTGTGGCCGAGCATCTCCTTGGCATTGGCGACGACCTCGGCTACCGACTTTGCCAGCCTGACACCGCCCTTGGCATCGGCGCCGAGCTCCCTGAATTTGCCCTTGCCGCGGCCGCCGGCATGGATCTGGCTCTTGACCACATAGAGCGGGCCGGGCAGCGCCTTGGCGGCGGCCTCCGCCTCGCTCGCCTTGAACACCGGCACGCCCTCGGCCACCGGTGCGCCAAAGCCCTTCAGCAGCGCCTTGCCCTGATATTCATGGATGTTCATGCGCTATGTCTCCAGCTTGCTTGGCGGGCTTGGTTGCCGGCTTATTTGGCCGCGAGATGCGGAGCGATCTTGACGCAGGCATCGCACAGGCCCTGCACCGCTGCGACCGAACTGTCGAACATCTTCTGCTCACTCTTCGCGAGCTCGATCTCGATGATACGCTCGACGCCGCCGGCGCCGATCACCACGGGAACGCCGACATAGGTGTTCTTGACGCCATATTGGCCCGAAAGATACGCCGCACAGGGCAGCACCCGCTTCTTGTCCTTGAGATAGGCTTCGGCCATGGCGATGGCCGAGGCGGCCGGCGCATAAAAGGCAGAGCCGGTCTTGAGCAGGCCGACGATCTCGGCGCCGCCGTCGCGGGTGCGCTGCACGATCTGGTCGAGCCGCTCTTTCGAGGTCCAGCCCATCTTGATGAGGTCGGGCAGCGGGATGCCGGCAACCGTCGAATAGCGGATCATCGGCACCATGGAATCGCCGTGGCCGCCGAGCACGAAGGCCGTGACATCCTCGACCGAGACCTTGAATTCCTCGGCAAGGAAATAGCGGAAGCGCGAACTGTCGAGCACGCCGGCCATGCCGACGACATGGCTCTTGGGCAGGCCGGAAAACTTCTGCAGCGCCCAGACCATGGCGTCGAGCGGATTGGTGATGCAGATGACGAAGGCTTTCGGCGCGTATTTCTTGAGGCCGGCGCCGACCTGCTCCATCACCTTCAGATTGATGCCTAGAAGATCGTCGCGGCTCATGCCGGGCTTGCGCGGCACGCCGGCGGTGACGATGCAGACGTCGGCGCCCTCGATACCGGCATAGTCGTTGACGCCGGTCAGCCTGGAGTCGAACCCATCGACCGGCGACGACTGCGCGATGTCCAGCCCCTTGCCTTGCGGGATGCCTTCGGCGATATCGAACAGCACGACGTCGCCGAGATCCTTGAGGCCGACCATGTGGGCGAGGGTGCCGCCGATCATGCCCGAGCCGATGAGCGCTATCTTGTTGCGTGCCATGTCAGGATATTTTCCCTTTGACTATGACGGCGCCCAAATCCTTGACGATTTGATGACGGCGTCGGAGGAAGAGGCCGGAATGCTGCGGAACCGCGAAATTCGCCGCACGCAATAGCCCCGGCCGCACAAAAATTCAAACGATTATTTCGGAGTGAGTAATTTCAATCGGTTAGAAACAATGGGAATTACGTAAACGTCAAAATTCTGAAGCCGACTAGAGGAATTCTACACAATGGCACTGGAAATCAGAAGGCTGTTTCCTGGCGATGACGCCCTTGTGATGCGGGTTGCCGATGAAGTCTTCGACGAGCCGGTCAGGCCGGATCGGCTCTCCGCCTATATCGCGGAGCCCTGTCATTTCATGGTCGTGGCCCTCGCCGACGGCATCGTCGTTGGCCAATGCGCAGCCGTCATCCACCGCCTCTACATAGACGAGGTCGGCGTGGCGCCGGCCTTTCAACGCCAGGGCATTGCGACGAGGATGCTCGGCGCCATGTTCGCACTCGGTCGCGAGCATGGCTGTGAGGAGGCGTGGGTCGGCACCGAGCCGGACAATGTTGCTGCTCGCGCACTTTACGAGTCGCGAAAAGAGCCGCATGGGCCGGCGGAGGGGTTCGTCATGTATGTTTATCGATTATAGGCGCCGGCGGCGGCGCCCCCTTCTGTACTATCCCTCACGCCTGTGCCTGCCGTGCCTCCGTCGATGATCCCTGCGCCCTCTGCCTCTCCGCCCAGTCCTCCAGCCAGTCGTGGCTCTGCATCTCGATCAGCCGCGATGCGGTGCGCTCGAACTCGAAGACTTCGTTGCCGCGCTTGGCCGTATAGAGCTGCGCCGGCGGTGCCGCGGCGCTCATCACCAGTCGTACATGATGATCGTAGAGCGTATCGACCAGCAGGATGAAGCGCTTGGCTTCGTTGCGCTTGCCTTCGCCGAGCACCGGCACATGGTCGATGAAGATGGTCGAGAAACGGCTGGCAATGGCAAGATAGTCGCGGGCGCTGAGCGGCCTCTCGCAGAGATCGGCGAAGGAAAAACGCGCCGCCTCGCCGGCAGCACGCGGCACTACGACGTGCCGGCCCTTCACCGTCAGCATCGTCTCGGCCGTCGGCCTGCCATGCGTCATCACCGCCCACGCGTCGTCGAGCGCGTGGTCGGCGGCGGCATCGGCCGGGGTGACGTAGACTGGCATGCGGCTGAGCTTGTCGAGGCGGTAATCCTTGTCGGCGTCAAGCGCCAGCACCTGCGCGTGGCGCTCCAGGATAGCGACAAACGGCAAAAACAACTGACGGTTCAGGCCGTCGCGGTAGAGATCCTGCGGCGCGACATTGGAAGTGGCAACCAGCACCACGCCATTGGCAAACAACGCCGAAAACAACCTTGACAGGATCATCGCATCGGCGATGTCGGTGACGGAGAACTCGTCGAAGCATAGCACCCAGGCTTCCTCGGCCAGCGCGCGCGCCACCGGCGGGATCGGGTCGTCCTCCTTGGCCGTGCCGTTCTTGCGAGCCTGCCGGTGCTTCTGGATGCGGTCCTGCACGTCGGCCATGAAGTCGTTGAAATGCACCCGGCGCTTGCGCCGCACCGGCAGCAGCTCGAAAAACATGTCCATCAGCATGGTCTTGCCGCGGCCGACGCCGCCATGGATATAAAGGCCCTTGACCGCCTCGTGCACCTCGCGCTTGCGGGCGAACAACCACCCCAGCGCGCTTGATTTCTGCGCCAGCCGCTTTGCCGATATCTCTTCGATCAGCCGGTCGAGCGCAGCGGCGATCCGCTCCTGCGCCGGATCGCGCCCGATGGCGCCCGTCTCGACCAGATGGTCATAGCGCTGCTTGACGGTCGCATGGGTCTGGAGGCCGTCACGCAGATGCATTGGTCACGTCGTTCCGGAGCAATTCCAAGAAAAGTGTGTAGCGGTTTTCTGCCCGGAATTGCGTAAAAAACAAAAGAGGCAATTCCAGGAAAAGTGTGTAGCGGTTTTCTGTCCGGAATTGCGTAACAATGGGGGCCGTTCTCTTACCTTGTAAGCGAGATCGGCAGGCCGTTGGAAGTCTGGCCGTCGAATTTCTCGCCGCCCGAGGAATAGAGCCGTGCCAGCGTGCCGCCATTCTCGTCAAAGAGCGTCAGCTGTTTGCCGGCGACGTTCCAGGATTTGATGCCGTCGAGCGGCGCCGGGCAATGCAGCGGTCCGGCGCGGTAGCCCGAACCGAATTTGGTCTGCGGCGTCGCCACCTGACAGCTCTGGCCGGACACGCTTGCCTTCCACACGCCGGCGACGCTGGAGGCGGTCAGATCGGCCGCACCGGCCGGCGCCGTCCCGTCGGGCGGCAGCGAGGCGACCTGCGTGTTCTGCGGCGCGGTCGGAAATTTCGACGGGTCGGCCGGGCCGGGTGTCGCCGGTGGCGGCAGCTGGTTTGCAGTCACCTTGCCGGCGGGCGCAGCTTCCAGCGGCGCCGGCTGCTGCTCGTCCATCGATGAGAACCGTGAGGTTGAACAGCCGCTCGCAACGAGCACGGCCAACGATACGGCCAGCAGGCCGGTTTTCGAAAATTTCATTCTTCAACCTCCGTCGGATCGGGCTGGGGATGCCGTCCGCGCAATGTCCCCCTCACCAAGATGGAGAAGGTGGCGAAATTTCAACCCGATATGGTTAAAATACGGTTTGCGCCGCTAATGTTGCAAATTTGTCGCAAAATGCACATTGCCTGAATTGCGCTACGCCTTGGCCGTTTGGCCGGCACCTCCGGTTGATGCGATACGGCGCGCTGGCGCCAAATCCTTGGCGTTCACCTCAAATGCTTGTGCGGGCCGGCTCCGGCATTATCTCTTGGGATCAGCAAACTGCAGGGAGCCGATTTCTTGGCCGCGAGAAAGAGAGCCGCCAACCGCTATTACAGCGGGCCGCCCAGCGATCATTTCGACGGCACCTTGTTCTTCAATCCCAACGGACGGCCGCCGGGTCGCTTTGCCGATCTGTTGAAATGGCAATTGAGCCGCGAGCGCTCGAAATGGCCGGCGGCGGATCCGAGCCCGTTTCCACCGGCAAGACCGGTCGAGCGCATCGATGGTGCAGCGCTCCGCCTCACCATGGTCGGTCATTCCTCGCTGCTCGTCCAGACAGCCGGCCTGAACATCCTGACCGACCCGGTCTGGTCGCGGCGTGTCTCGCCGCTCTCCTTCGCGGGGCCGAAACGCGTCAATCCGCCGGGGATCGCCTTTTCCCATTTGCCGCCGATCGACCTCGTGCTGGTCAGCCACAACCACTACGACCATCTCGACCTCGCCACGCTGAAGCGCCTGAAGTCAAGACACGACCCGCTGCTGCTGACGCCGCTCGGCAACGACACGATCATCGGCGCTTCCGTGCCCCGTATGCGGCTTTCCGCGCATGACTGGGGCGACCGGGTCGATATCGGCGATGGCGTCGCCGTCCATGTCGAGCCGGTGCACCACTGGTCGGCCCGCGGTACTCGCGACCGGCGCATGGCGCTGTGGGCGGGTTTCGTCGTCGAGACACCCGACGCGAAGATCTATTTCGCCGGCGATACCGGCTTCCACGGTGGCATCAATTACCGGCTGATGGCGCAAAAGCACGGCGGGTTCCGCCTCGCCATCCTGCCGATCGGCGCCTACGAGCCGCGCTGGTTCATGGCGCCACATCACCAGGATCCGGAGGAGGCGGTGCAAGGCATGCTTTTGTGCAACGCCGCCTATGCCGCCGGCTGTCACTGGGGCACGTTCCGGCTCACCAACGAGCCGATCGACGAGCCGCCCAGAAAGCTCGGCGAAGCGCTCGATGCTGCCGGCCTGCCGCGGCAACGTTTTCGCGCCTTGCTGCCGGGCGAAGTCTGGGACGTGCCGGCGGTCTAGCGCGGCGGAACCTGAGGCATCACATAGACGTTTGTAGGTGTTCAAACCTGTCGGCTGCGAGGTGTCTCTCATGATCAGGTGGATCATCATTCTTTTGATTATCGCGGCCGCGGCGAGCCTGCTCGGCATGCCGGCACTGGCCGGAGCCGCCGCCACCGGCGCGCGCATCCTCATCGGCATCGTGCTGATCATCTTCCTGCTGATCGTGCTTGGCGTCTTCGCGGTGACTTGAAAATCACGCCGCGCTGGTAATTTCTGCCGCTATCCGCCATATAGGCGCCAAACCGGCAAGAGACCTTTCGATCGATGGCAAGCGCGGCCCCTTTCGCCAAGATGAACGGCATCGGCAACGAAATCATCGTTGCCGATATGCGTGGCCGTGCCGATCGCGTGACGCCTGCGGCAGCCGTCGCGCTTAATGCCGATGCGGCGACCAGGTTCGACCAGATCATGGCGATCCACGACCCCAGGACGCCGGGCACCGCCTTTTTCATCGACATCTTGAATTCCGACGGCACCAGGGCGCAAGCCTGCGGCAACGGCATGCGTTGCGTCGTCCAGGCGCTCGCCGCCGAGACCGGCCAGAAGACATTTGCCTTTGAAACAGTCGCCGGCATCCTCAATGCCGAGGAACATGCCGACGGAATGATCTCGGTCGACATGGGCAGGCCGCGCTTTGGCTGGCAGGACATCCCGCTGGCCGAGGAATTCCGCGACACCCGCATGATCGAGCTGCAGATCGGTCCGATCGATGCCCCGGTGCTGCATTCGCCGTCGGTCGTCTCGATGGGCAATCCGCACGCCATCTTCTGGGTCGACCGCGACGTCTGGTCGTACGAGCTCGAGCGCTTCGGCCCGTTGCTCGAAAACCACCCGATCTTCCCCGAGCGCGCCAACATCACCATCGCGCAGGTGACCTCGCCGGAGACCATGGTCATCCGCACCTGGGAGCGCGGCGCCGGCCTGACCAAGGCCTGCGGCACGGCTGCTTGCGCCGCTGTGGTCGCCGCGTCCCGCACCCGGCGTACCGGCCGCGGCGTCACGCTGATGACGCCCGGCGGCGGCTCGCTGCATGTTTTGTGGCGCGACGACGACCACGTCATCCTGACCGGTGCCGCCGAATGGGAATTTTCCGGCAGCTTCGATCCGTCGACCGGGGCGTGGGCGCGCGACACCGAAAGCGCCGCCTGATGGCTCCTCTTGGCAACAAGGGTATCGAGGTCGTCACCTTCGGCTGCCGGCTGAACACCTATGAATCCGAGGTGATGCGGCGTGAAGCCGAAAGTGCGGGCCTCGGCGGGCTCGAAGGCGGTGCCATCATCTTCAACACCTGCGCCGTCACCGGCGAGGCTGTACGCCAGGCCAAGCAGTCGATCAGAAAAGCCCGCCGTGAGAACCCGGCTGCCCGCATCATCGTTACCGGCTGCGCCGCGCAGGCCGGCCCGCAGGATTTCGTCGCCATGGACGAGGTCGATCTCGTCCTCGGCAATGAGGAAAAGCTGAAGGCGCATTCCTATCGCGCGCTGCCGGATTTCGGCGTCAACGACACTGAGAAGGCGCGCGTCAACGATATCTTTTCGGTGCGCGAGACGGCCGCCCACATGGTCGACGCCATCGAGGGCCGGGCGCGCGCTTTTGTCCAGGTGCAGAACGGCTGCGACCACCGCTGCACCTTCTGCATCATTCCCTACGGTCGCGGCAATTCGCGCTCGGTGCCGATGGGCGCCGTGGTCGAGCAGATCAAGCGACTCGTCGGTAATGGTTATGCCGAGATCGTGCTGACCGGTGTCGATATGACCAGTTTTGGCGCCGATCTGCCGGGCGCACCGAAGCTCGGCAAATTGGTCAAAACCATCCTGAAGCAGGTGCCAGACGTGAAACGCCTGCGGCTTTCCTCCATCGACTCGATCGAAGCCGACGACGATCTGCTGGACGCCATCGCCACCGAGCCGAGGCTGATGCCGCATCTGCATCTGTCGCTGCAATCGGGTGACGACATGATCCTGAAGCGGATGAAGCGCCGGCACAGCCGCGACCAGTCGATCCGCTTTTGCGAGGATGTGCGCAAACTGCGCCCCGGCATTGTTTTCGGCGCCGACATCATCGCCGGCTTCCCGACCGAGACGGACGCCATGTTCGAAAACTCGCTGGAGATCGTCGAGGAATGCGGCCTGACGCATCTCCACGTCTTCCCGTTTTCGCCGCGCCAGGGCACGCCCGCCGCGCGCATGCCGCAGCTCCGCCGCGACGTCGTCAAGCAACGCGCGGCACGCCTGCGCGCCGCCGGCGAGGCCGCCTATCGCCGCCATCTTGCCTCGCTCGCTGGAACGCATCAGTCGATCCTGGTCGAGCGTGACGGCCTTGGCCGCACCGAAGGGTTTACGCTGGCCGCGGTCTCTGCCGGCGCTCCGGGCGACATCGTCGAGGCTGATATCGCCGGCCATGACGGTATCCGACTGATCGCCGCGCCGCTTGCCGCCCGCGCCGCCTGAGAACGCAAGACATGGCTGGTTTTTTCAAGAAGATATTTTCGTTCGGCAAGAAGGAAGTCGTCGAGGAGCGGCCCGACGAGACCGCACCGCTGCCGCCGATCAAATGGGACGAACTGGAGGCGCTGAAACCGGCCGCCGAGCAGGCCGTCCCGGAGTTTTTGAAACGCGACGAGTCGCGACCCGAAGTCGAAGCCGTACCTCCACCGCCAGTCGAACCAGAGTTGCCTCCGGCACCCCAACCGGCGCCGGAATCGCAGAAGCCTGAGCCGCCGCCGACCATTCCACCCGAGCTGGAAACGCCTGCTGAGGAACCGGAGGAGATCCGGGCCGAGCCGCAGCAGCCAGAAATCGTCCCCTCCCAGCCAGAACCTGCACCCGTCGAAGTGCCGGTAGTGCCCACCGAGGCTCCCTCTGCAGCGCCAGCGCGCGAAGTCCCTCCCGCCGAAATACCGCCCCCGATCCGCCAGCCAGCGCCGACCGAGACGAAACCGATCTTGACCGAGATCGCGCCCGAACCGGAGGTCGTGCCGGCGCCCCACCCTCCCATCGAGGGGGAGGTAAAGCCCGAGCCGGAAGCCGTTCCGCAACCATCGCCGGAGCCAAAGCCCGCCCCCGGCAAAGTCACCGTAACCAAGAAGGTCGAGCAGAAAGCCGAGCCGCAGAAGGCGCCCGAACCGGCGCCGAGGCGCTCCTGGTTCCAGCGCATGCGAGACGGGCTTGCCCGCTCTTCCAAGGAGTTGTCGGGCAACATCGCCGGCGTCTTCACCAAGCGGAAACTTGACGAGGACACGCTGCAGGACCTGGAGGATGTGCTGATCCGCGCCGATCTCGGCATGGAGACGGCTTTGCGCGTTACCGACGCGCTCTCCGCCAGCCGCTACGGCAAGGACGTCTCCGACACCGAAGTCCGGGCCATCATGGCGGCCGAGGTTGAGAAGGTGCTGACCCACGTCGCCATGCCGTTGGAGCTCGACCTCAGCCACAAGCCGCATGTCATCCTGGTGGTCGGCGTCAACGGCACGGGGAAGACCACGACCATCGGCAAGCTGACGGCGAAGCTCACCGATGGCGGTCTCTCGGTGATGCTCGCCGCCGGCGACACCTTTCGCGCAGCCGCGATCGAGCAGCTGAAGATCTGGGGCGAGCGTACCAACTCGCCGGTCATTGCCTCGAAGCTCGGCGCCGATGCCGCTGGCCTCGCCTACGATGCATTCGAGCGCGCGAAGGAGGCCGGCTCCGACGTGCTGATCATCGACACCGCCGGGCGGCTGCAGAACAAGACCGAACTGATGGCGGAACTGGAAAAGATCGTCCGGGTGCTGGGCAAGCTCGATCCGGAAGCGCCGCACACCGTGCTGCAGACGGTCGATGCCACCACCGGCCAGAATGCGCTCAACCAGGTCGAGATCTTCCGCAATGTCGCCGGCGTCAACGGCCTGGTGATGACCAAGCTGGACGGCACGGCGCGCGGCGGTATTCTGGTGGCGATCGCGGCAAAGCATAAATTGCCGGTCTATTTCATCGGCGTCGGCGAACAGGTCGACGACCTCGAACCCTTTTCCGCAAGCGAATTCGCCAGGGCGATCGCTGGCGTGGCTTGACGAGCATGATTCCAAAAAGTTGCAGGCTTTTTGGATTGAATCATGCGTAAGAAGGACCCTATGAGCCCACCCATCCTCGAACGCGACCTGTCCGATCCGCGTCGCAAGGCATTGAACCCCGGCCTGAAATTCCTGCTCGAACTCGGGCCTGGCCTGGTGTTCTTTTTCACCACCATCCGCGGTGCGTGGCTTGTCGGGAAGTTTCCGATCCTCGGCCATATCGGCGAGCCTATCCTGATTGCCACGGCGTTCTTTATGATGGCGACGGCGCTATCGCTCAGCGTTTCGTGGATTTTGACGCGCAGCTGGCCGATCATGCCGTTGGTCTCGGCCATCGTGGTGTTTGTGTTTGGCGCGCTGGCGCTGTGGCTGCAGGACAAGACCTTCGCTTTCATGAAGCCGACAATCATCAACAGCCTGTTCGGCATCACGTTGCTTGGCGGGTTGGCGTTTGGCAGATCGCTGTTGGGCTATGTCTTTGATTCCGCCTTCAATCTCGACGCCGAAGGCTGGCGCAAGCTCACTTTCCGATGGGGGCTCTTCTTCCTTTTTCTGGCTGCGCTGAACGAGGTCGTGTGGCGCAACTTTTCTGAGGAAGCCTGGCTTTATTTCAAGGTCTGGGGCACGATTCCCATTACCCTTGTCTTCACGTTAAGCCAAATGCCGTTGATCCTGCGCCATTCGCTCGAGGACAAGACCGGCAAGGAAGAGAAGGCCGGCAAATAGAGCAATTCCAGGAAAGTGTGTAGCGGTTTTCCCGGGAAAAGCGCGTAGCGCTTTCCCTAGGGAATTGCGTCAGAATAAGAGGAGAGGGGCATGGAATTCATCACCACACGCGACGAGTTGAGGACGATCTACAAGACGCCTCGGCCGACTGACGGCTCGATCCGCAAGGAACTGAAGGCATTGGACGGCCACTGCCGTTCCTTCATCGGCAAGAGCCCTTTCGTGCTGATCGGCTCGTCCGACGGCGCCGGCAATGCCGATGTGACGCCCAAGGGCGACAGGCCGGGCTTCGTAACAGTGCTCGACGAGAAGACCATCGCCATCCCCGACCGTCCCGGCAATAACCGGCTCGACACGCTGGAGAACATCCTTCTCAATCCCTCGATCGGGCTGCTCTTCCTCATTCCCGGCATGAACGAAACGCTGCGTGTCAATGGCGATGCCCGCATCACCGTCGATGCGGCATTGCGTGAGCGGCTGGCGGTCGAGGGCAAGGCACCGCAAAGCGTCGTCGTGGTGACGGTCAAGGCCGCCTACATGCATTGCGCCAAGGCCTTCATGCGCTCCGAATTGTGGAAGCCGGAGAGCTGGTACGACCGCGCGACGCTGCCGACGCTCGGCCAGATCCTGCGCGACCAGTTGGCGCTCGCCGATTCGGCCGAGGCGACCGACCGCTGGCTGGACGAGGAATACAGGGAGACCATGTGGTAGCGTGATCGGCAACGAATCGCCCAAGCCGGTCTCCATTCCTTTGCTCAACATCCTCGCCATCTCCGGCAGCCTGCGCGCCGCCTCGACCAATTCGGCCCTGCTCGCGGCACTCGCGCAAAACGCGCCGCCGGACTGTCACGTCTCCGTCTACGATGGGCTTGGCCGGCTGCCGATTTTCAACCCCGACGAGGAAGGCGAGCGAACGCCGCCGCAAGCAGCGGCGCTGATCGATGCGGTCACCGCCGCCGACGGCGTCATCGTTTCCTGCCCGGAATATGCCCACGGTGTGCCAGGCGGCCTGAAGAACGCGCTTGACTGGCTGGTGTCGCGCGATGCCGCCGTCGGCAAGCCGGCCACGGTGGTCCACGCCTCGCCGCGCTCGCTGTTTGCCCGCGCCGCACTGGCCGAGGTCATGCGGACAATGTCTTTCGCGCTCCATGAGGAAGCAGCGCTCGAAATCGCGCTGCTCGGCAAGAGGCCGCCGGAGGTGGAGGATATCTTATCGCAGCCGGAAAACCGGCTGACGATGCGCCGCGCCGTTTCGGCCTTCGCGGGCTTCATCCGCTCGCGGTGAACGCCGGACCGTGCTTTCGTCATCCCAGGGTCTCCGCGACGGAGCTTCGCTCCTGCTCCGCCCTGGGATGACGACGCTAGAGCGGTTCCTGATTTGACGGAATCGAAGGGGATTCCGGATCAGTCGGTTTTGTGATTCAAGATGCTGGCTGGAGTGGAGGCCAGCATCGGATGACGCGA